>CAIOYH010000058.1 GCA_903862465.1 uncultured bacterium
AACAGTAGTAAGTCCCCTTACTTTTCAAAAAGTAGACACACCAACAGTAGTAAGTTGCCTTACTTTTCAAAAAGTAGACACACCAACAGTAGTAAGTTGCCTTACTTTTCAAAAAGTAGGCACACCAACACGTGTTAGTTTCCTTAAAATTTAGATTTTTGATACATCAACCTTTTTTAATAATTCACTCTTGACAAATAAAAACCTATGGGAATTTACACTTATTCATATTTTTAAAAATTCAAAAAAGTTGCATTTTGGGGATGCCGATATCCTTAAAAAAATGGCAATATCAAATTCCAAAGTAGGCTGACTTTTATAAAAGATGCCCTACTTTGGATTCTGATTTAGAGGTATTTTTAATGAGATGACAATCCCGAGACTATCAAATATATAGTTTTTTAATAATATATACAACTCAATATCTGTAGTTTACTATTTTTACAAGAAATATAATAAGTATAAATCTGCTTTCTCCCTCCTACTTTATTTTTTGGAACTTATTTCTGCTCCATACTATTAAGTATCGAGTAAAAGTTATTAGAATTACAATGCAAACATTTTTGCTTGTAAATCGTGAATCAAATAAACACTTTTATTACTTTTTATTTTTAGAAAGTAAAAAAATAGTACCTTTGCTTTCTAAAAATTACTAGCTATGGAATTAAATTCTTTAACCGCTGTTTCGCCAATTGATGGTCGTTATCATAAGGCAAGCGAAATATTGTCTGATTATTTTTCGGAGTATGCGCTCATCAAGAAGCGTGTGTATGTGGAAGCTGAGTATTTTATCGAATTGCGTGCGGTGGTGCCCGCATTGAAGGGTTTGACGCAGGAAGATATGTTGAAAATTCGCAATATTTATTTAGATTTCACGATGGAAGATGCGCTGAAAGTGAAAGAGTTTGAGTCGGTGACGAATCATGATGTGAAAGCTGTGGAATATTTTTTGCGTGAGCAGTTTGATGCTCTGAATTTGGGCGAGTATAAAGAATATATTCATTTTGGGCTGACCTCGCAGGACATCAACAACACCGCGATGCCACTGTTGATAAAGGAAGCGCAGATGAACGTACTGCTGCCGATGCTGAATTTGCTTACGGATACCTTAAATTTGATGGCGCACGAGTGGAAATATATCCCAATGTTAGCACGAACACACGGGCAACCTGCTTCGCCTACTTTGTTGGGCAAGGAAATACGAGTTTTTTTGGAGCGCCTGCAGAGTCAGATGCGTTTTTTTGATATGATAGCTTTTGAAGGGAAGTTTGGGGGAGCTACTGGCAATTTTAATGCACATTTTGTTGCATTTCCGAACAAGGATTGGCATAGTTTCGGCAATGTTTTTCTAGAACGCATGGGTTTGAAACGGCAACAGTGTACCACTCAGATTGAGCATTACGATAATTTGGCAGCCTATTTTGATACTTTGAAACGCTTGAATACTATTTTTGTGGATTTGTGTCGCGATGTGTGGACATACGTAATGATGGATTATTTTAAACAAAAGATTAAAAAAGACGAGGTGGGTTCATCGGCGATGCCACATAAGGTGAACCCAATAGATTTTGAAAATGCGGAAGGTAACTTCGGAATGGCAAATGCCCTATTGGAACATTTGTCAGCAAAGCTACCTATTTCCCGCTTGCAACGCGATTTGACGGATTCGACCGTGACCCGCAACATTGGTGTGCCTTTGGCTCATACTATTATCGCCCTGAAATCTCTAAAGAGAGGCTTGGATAAACTTATCATCAATGAAAGTAAAATTGCTGCTGATTTGGAACAGAATTGGGCAGTAGTTGCCGAAGCAATACAAACTATTTTGCGTCGCGAGAATTACCCTGACCCATACAATGCCTTAAAATCCTTGACACGTACGCATCAAAGTATTACCAAGGAAAGCTTAAAGGAATTTATTGAGAGTTTGGATGTGAAAGAAAAGATTAAGAATGAGTTGAGAGGGATTAGTCCTGCGAGTTATGTGGGGCGTTGATATTTTTAGAATTACGAACCTCGACATTTCAAATTCAAGACAAGTTATGAATATTATTACAGAGTTCTTTGTTAGTCCGAATTTTTTAAAGTCTTTATGATTTATATCTATTACCAAATCAGTATCGGCAAACTCATCGGGCGCAACGGATGAAATAAATGCAACAATAAAATCTTCTCTCAAATCATTTTCTCTTGAAACAATGAGATCCGGACGCCTTTTATTTGTGCTTAAATCAGTAAAAGGAAACTTTGTTAAAACAATGGTTCCTCGTTTTATTTAATATTTCACTTTTAAGTCCTTATCCGTATAGATGTCTTCTTTCGTATGATTTAGAAATTCAAAAGCGCCGCATTTCTTCATCAGGAAATGAAGTTAATTGAAGGATAACTCGTCTTCAACGTTGTTTAAAAAAGTAATAATAACTTTTTTAGGAGAATGAATTTTTATCGGCTGAAAAAGTTTGAGTTTTTTACTGTCGTAAGTTCCTTGAATGCTTACCATAAAATATTTTTTTTCAAAGGTACAATTATTAAATATGAATAAAATTTGAGGTGTTTATTAAGGATTTTTTTGTAGGGACCTACCATGCCATGTCCAATAAAAATGGTGCGCCATAGGGATATGCCATGGCATGTCCTAGCATGTGAAACATGAAGTTGGTAAGGTGTTTAAAAATATTTTCAATCTATGTCTTCTAGTTCAAAAGGAATTTGTACTTTTGAAAAGGCAAATTTTGATGCTTAATTCAAACAATTTATTTATTTAATTACTTAGTATAATGCAGCGTATCATTAAGTTTATTTTTCTTGTGTCCATCAGCATTCTCTTTGTTTCATGCACCTGTAATAAAACAAAGGAAGATAAAATAGATGCACCAAAGCTCGACACCACTGTCAAAATACACATCCATCGTTATGAGAAAGCCTTGTTCAGTCTCAATAAAAATGATTTGCAAAATGAATTGAAAAGAATCAAACCCGAATTTCATTTCTTTTTGAATGCGGATTTGGATGACCAAGCCAATATAAAACAACTCTCCGATTTTATCAACGACCCACAAATGCAGGAGAATTATGTGGCGGTTCAAAATAAATTTAAAGATATTTCAAGCATAGACCGTCAACTTTCTTGCGCATTGACCTACTTCAAATATTACTTCCCCGACCGACGTATTCCCGAAGTTTACACATATATAGGGGGCATGGATTTCGAAAACAAAATAATTTATGCCGACTCTGTGCTCATCATTGCTTTGGATATGTATTTAGGTGGGGGCTATAAACTCTATAACATGTATGGATTGCCTCAGTTTATGAAATATGGTATGTCCGAAGAATATATCACTTCCGATTGCATCAAAGCCATGGCATATTATCATTGTTATACTGATTTGAAAAACGCGACATGTCTTGATAATATGGTATATAATGGCAAAATTCTTTATTTTATGGATGCCATGCTTCCCGAAATGCAGGACACAATCAAGATTGAATATTCAAAAAAACAATTGGCTTGGTGTTATGATAATGAATCGAAAGTGTGGGCATATTTTATTGATAATAATATGCTCTACAGTAAAGATTATACTAACTTTACGAAATTCTTTGACCCGGGTCCCTTCACTACTGCTTTCTCAAAGACATCGCCTCCGCGAACAGGAATTTGGTTGGGTTGGCGTATCATTCGAAAATATATGAAGCAGACGGATGAATTGAACTTGAAGAGACTCCTTGAAGAAAAAGATGCGCAGAAAATTCTAAACATATCAAAATATAAACCTCAGAAACCATGAAAAGGCTCATTTATTTTATCTCACTTTGTTTCTTGACCACTATTCTATTTGCTCAAGGAAATGGCAATCCAACCATCAATTGTGTTGTTTTTGATACCAATACATCAAAAATTCCCGACAATATTATTAAAACCGTATCGGTGGATCATTTAGATCATGTATGGTTTGCTACAGGTGATTGTTTTTTTGGTGGCAAGTTGGTCGAATACTTCGATAATATGTTTAAGGTATATGATTCAACAAACTACAGCATGAACGATAAATTCGTAACCACTATTTTTATAGATAACAATAACACCAAGTGGATAGGAACACGCTTTCATGGGGTATATAAATTTGATGGGTTAAAGTGGGTTAATTATGCGCCTCAAAATTCGCCTTTGCCCGGTGTTCATGTAGTTTCTATAAACCAAGACAGAGATGGAACCTTATGGTTTGTAACTGAAAAGGAACTTACTTCTTTCGATGGGGTAAACTGGAAGGTTTATAAAAGCTCCGATATTCATTTAGCGTTCGACGAATTGTATGAAGTAGCTGTGGATAATCAAAACAATAAATGGATAGCAAGCAATAAAGGCTTTGCGAAATTTGATGGCGCTGTGTGGACTATCTTTCAAAAAGAAAATTCAAAACTACCCAACAATCAAGTGAACAGCGTTTATTGTGATAAATCAGGGATACTTTGGGTGGTATATTGGAGTGGTTTAATTAAGATTGAAAAAGAGAATTGGACCATATATACATCAGAAAACTCAGGCTTACCTCAGTTCAATGATTATAAAATATTTATTGATGCCAAAGGCACAAAATGGATCGGAACGTCTTTGGGCATTGTGCGTCATGAAAATGATAAATGGGCTTCTTTCACACCGCTAAATTCTTGCGTTAGAAGTTTCTTTATTAATAAAATTGTCAGTGACTCAAAAAACTTTAAATGGGTTGCCTCTAACGATGGACTCCTAATGATTAAGTAGATGAAGGACTTTGAAGATATAATCGCTGTATTAAAATCGCATGCAAATCCTGCCAATGTGGCAGGCATGGCACGTTTTGGGATTTCGGTTGATAAAGCCTTCGGAGTTTCGCTACCAATTATTCGTGCTATGGCGAAAAAATATGAGAACAATCACGCATTAGCCCTGCAATTGTGGCAAAGCGGATATCACGAGGCTCGTATAATGGCTACGATGGTCGAAAATCCTGAAGAAGTCACGGGAGCGCAAATGGATCTTTGGGTAAAGGATTTCGATTCATGGGATGTGTGCGACCAATGTTGCAGCAATTTGTTCAGAAAAACGCCTTTTGCTTTGGAGAAAACCTTTGAATGGGTATCGCGCGTAGAAGATTATGTGAAACGTGCAGGCTTTGTAATGATGGCATGTTTGGCAGTCCATAGCAAAACGATTACGGATGATATGTTTGAGATGTTTTTGCCTATCATAGTTCAGCATGCTGACGACCCACGCAATTTTGTGCGTAAGGCTGTCAATTGGGCATTACGTCAAATTGGCAAGCGCAATAAAGTACTATATGCCAAAGCACTTGAAACAAGCGATACCCTAGCGAATAGCGAAAATAAAACGGCTCGATGGATAGGTAAGGATGCGGTGAAAGAACTTCGTGGTGAAACGGCAATCAATCGGATGTTAGGGAAAGATAAAATGCTCGGAGCTTATAATTCTAAGTTGAGAGTTTTGAGTTCCTAGGATAATTTTAGTATAGTTCCAAAGGGTATTATTAGATGTCGAAGCCGAAAAAGAAAAAGCCTAACATTCGCAACCTCGAAAAAGTTGCGAAAGCTCAGCATAAGAATGAGTATTTTCGGAAAATACGAAAAGTATTTGATGCTTTAGGTTATGGACACCTTTATAGCTTAATACCTCCTGATGAGTTAGACATCATATATGGTGTTCGATGCCAAGCAATCAATATTTCTGTCGCGGAGAATGATTTTATGCCTCCGGGGAAATTAAAATGGATTAAGCGTATAGTTTCATCTATGCTCAAACGTTATGAGGTGCAACTAGTAGCGGGAGGCAATCGCATTGATTTAGATACCTTTTTCACTGCGGGTATCACGCTTATCTTGTATCAACGATCCATAGAAGATAATTTCTTTCGAGATGCCCGCACCGTTAGAGATGCACTTTCAGTGTTCGGAGATAACGATAGGTATTTAAATGAAGCCTTTAAACATCTAAAACATATTTCGCTAACAACAGGCTTGATGTTAAGTGATTTCACTCGACGTGTTTATTGGTCGGTAACCGATTTGCAGATGGCACAAAACGATGCCAATGTTTGTTACCAAATGGTATGGCATAGTGCTATTCCCGATAAAAACTACTTCAACATAAGAGGAGAGAAACATGTAGGTTATCGGGTCGGATTACCTGTTTATCAAAAGGGTCCCAAATGGCAAAGTATCGCTGCGGGTGCTCATGAATTACCTGTGAAACATCACGAAAAGGAGATACAAATATATATTCAGGATCATGCCTTACGACGTTTGACCGAACGTAACGATTGCGTCAGTAGGGAAAGTATTTTAATGGAATTGATACGTTCTCTTGAAAATCCTAAAATGAATTATAACCAGAAGACGGAAAAAATACTCATTGATTTCTATCTGTATAATGTCAAAACAGGCTATTTATTGGCAAACGTGATTGGCAATACACTTCTAATTCGCACTTTTTTATTTATCACACATATCGGTTCCCCCGAAGGGGATATTCTCCGAAAGAATACAGGATTAAAGAGAAAAGAAATTGAATTTCTCGAGTTGGATAAATTAAGCACATTTATGACTCCCGAAATACAAGAAAACAAACATATCAAACATCTATTTATTGAAGCAGGTTGCCGCTCTTTGTTTAGTCTGTATAAGATACTGTTGGAGAAGAATATTACCATTAGCAAACATCCCAACACAGCCATGCTCGAAGACTATCTTGGAATTGACCTTACGAAGGAATATTTGGAAGAAGAGGAGGAAGATGAATCGATTATTGAAGAGGAAATAGAAGAAGATGATGAGGTTTTGGAAGAGGAACAAGTTGAGGAGTCGGATATTATTGAAGAAAGCAAACCTGACCCTCGTTCAATCTATCAGCTTTATCCGAAAAACACCAAACTTTCTCGGAAAATATTAGTTTGGATAATAATGATACTTATTGGCATCCCTTTCTTATTAATAGCTCCATTTACCTATCCTATATATAGATATAAATTAAAAAGAAAAAAGAAAAAGGAGAATGCGGCATAATCTTAATCTAATCATTTTCTCTCTAATTGTATCATGATTAACGTTATAATAAAGAAAATAGGTCTTGTTTTTTAGCAGTTCTATAAGTCAAGGAAAATATCATAAAAATAAATGTCAAATTATATACTGATTATCATTACCTTTGCGTTATTAATTTTTGAAAATATTTTAACCCCGAAACACCATTTTATAATGAAAAGAAACCTATTATTATTTATCTTATTACTTTGTATTTCAACCCTAAATTCATTGGGTCAATCGCATGATCCAAATAAGTCAGACCAAAAATTTACCGCTGCTTTGCAGGTCATTCGATTTGCTTATGTTGATACCGTGAATGAAGAAAAACTCACAGAATCAGCAATCACAGCCATGCTTAAAGATCTAGATCCTCATTCGGTTTATATGTCGAAAGATGAAATTGCGAAAGCAAACGAACCCCTTCAAGGCAATTTTGATGGTATCGGCGTTCAATTTAATATCATCAAAGATACCATCGTGGTCATTACTCCGGTTCCTGATGGACCTTCTGAAAAAGTGGGCATTATGTCGGGCGATAAAATCGTAAAAATTGATGGAGAAGATGCCGTTGGGACAAAAATTAATACAGACTTTGTGGTAAAGCACCTCAAAGGACCTAAAGGCAGTTCTGTTAAAGTAGGAATTTATCGTCGCGGAAAACCTGAATTACTTGCCTATACCATTGTTCGTGATAAAATCCCCATCAATAGTGTTGATGCAGTATATATGGTAACTGACAACATTGGCTACATCAAGTTGAATAAATTTGCTGCCAACACCATGGAGGAATTTCATGAAGCCATGACGAAACTCAAAACAGCCGGCATGACCAATCTCATTCTTGATTTACGCGACAATTCCGGTGGCTATCTCAATACGGCTATTGACCTTGCGGATGAATTTTTGCCTGATGGCGAAATGATTGTTTATACCCAAGGACATTCTTCTCCGAAACAAATTAGTTTGGCAACAAGTAAAGGTGAATTTGAAAAAGGAAAACTCGTGGTGTTAATCAACGAAGGTTCTGCTTCTGCTAGCGAGATTGTGTCGGGTGCAGTTCAAGATTGGGACCGTGCTTTGGTGATTGGACGTCGTTCGTTCGGCAAGGGTTTGGTGCAACGTCCTTATGATCTTCCTGATGGTTCGGTGATTCGTCTTACAACTGCGCACTACTATACACCAACGGGACGTTGTGTGCAGAAACCTTATAATGAAGGCACAGAAAAGTATTTTAAGGAACTTACCGCACGCTACAAACATGGAGAATTGGTGAATCAAGATAGTATCAAATTTCCTGATTCATTGAAGTTCTATACACCTCACAAACGCGTGGTTTATGGCGGTGGCGGTATCATGCCCGATATTTTTATGCCTTTAGACACTACGCGTATTTCAGATTATTATTCTGACTTATTACGCAAGAATATCATCAACCAATATGTTTTGTTATATTTGGAAACAAATCGTGCACAACTGAAAGAGAAATATTCCGATGTTGAAGTTTTCTTAAAAAACTATACTGTGGATATTGATTTCATGAAGAAGTTTATAGACTATGCCGAAAAGGAAGGTGTAAAAAAGGATGAAAAAGGATTAGAGACTTCCGAAAAATATATTCGTAACTTTATAAAGGCATGGATAGCTCGCAATCTATGGGACTACAATGCTTATTTCCGCATCAGCAACCAAGAAGATGATGTGTTTCAGGAAGCGATACATTCTATCGAAAGTAAGGATATGTTTAGAGTGAACAAGATAACGTATTAGGGATAGGAAGTGCCCTAAGTGCGCCAAAGTTTTTTAGTGCCTAAAGTTTCTGATTCAGTAACTTTAGGCATTTTTAGTTTAAACTAGTTCAGTTTAGCAATTTCTCAAAAAGCACAAGCTGTCCGTTCCGATAGTTTCTGTTGAAACTATGGTGCCTTCAATCCCTGGTGCTTTTGTTCCCTTAAAGAAAAAGGTATTGCCCGAAAAGATGCGCGCTTCATCCCACAAGTTAGCATCAATAAAAGATTGTAACAGTATTCGACCACCTTCTACTATCAAGGATTGCATATTGCGATTATAAAAAAATGACATGATTTGTGGCAGAATATCTAGCGAAAAATCCAACATCACATATTCAATATGATTTTGAATCAAATCTCTTGTTGCATTGAAAACAATGGTGTTGGCGTCTTGGCTAAACACTTTTGCATCCTCAGCTATCTTCAAATCTTTATCAATAATCAATCGTAATGGATTGTTGCCTGCCAAATCGCGCACGGTTAGTTGCGGATTGTCTTTTATGATGGTGTTGGTCCCCGTGATGATAGCCTGTTCTTCGGCGCGCCATTTATGCACCAATAGGCGTGTGTGTTCGTCGGTAATCCAATTGATGGTGGCTTCGTCGGTGGTTCGTTCTTTATCAATAAATCCATCGCGGGTTTGAGCCCACTTCAATATAATATAAGGTCGTTTTTTAGTGTGAAAAGTCACGAATCGTTTGTTGAGTTCCTGACATTCTTCTTTCAAAACGTCACAAATCACTTCCACGCCTGCCTTCTTCAGCACAGCTATGCCATTGCCATTCACATCTGCAAAGGGATCCTGCATACCTATCACCACTCGGGGAATACCCATTTCCACAATCAGGGAAGCGCATGGCGGTGTCTTGCCAAAATGGCTGCAAGGCTCCAAATTCACATACAGCGTACTTTGTTTGAGCAAATCTTTATCCACAACAGCGTTGATGGCGTTCACTTCGGCATGAGGACCGCCAAATTGGATGTGAAAGCCTTCGCCGATAATGGTTTCTTGATGCACAACAAGCGCACCCACCAACGGATTGGGCGCAACATTGTCTATTCCGTTTGTTGCCAATTGGAGGCAACGTTGCATATATTTTTCTTCAGTAGTCACGCAACAAAATTAGCACAATATTTTTGATTTCGCAGCGTTTCTTTCCCATAAAGTTATTATACAGAAAAAAAATGTACTTTTGTAGAACTCAATCGCCATTAAATTGAAGAAAATCTATCTATATTTTGTTTTGATTCTTTCTTGTTTTGCCACCTTTGGTCAAACGGGGGGCAACAACACCTACGAATTTTTGAACCTTCCTTATTCCGCACGGGTGGCGGCTTTGGGAACTAATTTTATGGCGGCTAACGACAAAGATTTATCCTTAGCCATTGCCAATCCTTCCATTATTGACGAAAATCTTCACAACAAAATCTCCCTTTCTTTTGTTGATTATTTTGCAGATGCTAATTATGGCATGGCTGCTTACTCACATACCTTCAAAAAGGTGGGTAGTTTTACGACTGCTTTGCAATTTATCACCTATGGACGCTTTCTGCAAGCCGACGAAACCGGACAAACTTATGGCAATTTCACAGGCAGCGAATATGCTTTGACCTTGGGTTGGGGACGTAAGTTGGATAAACACTTTTTGATGGGTGCCAATTTGAAGATGATTTATTCGCAATTGGAAAAATACAATTCCTTTGGTTTGGCGGTGGATGTTGCGGGTTCTTATTATCATGAGAAAAGCGGTTTCATGGCTACGGTCTTGTTTAAAAACATCGGTCGCCAATTGGATACCTATATTCCGGGCAATCGGGAGCCACTGCCCTTCGAGATTCAATTGAGTTTGTCGCAAAAATTCAACACCTTGCCTTTGCGCTATAATATTGTGTATAATCATATCGAAAAGTTCAATCTAACCTACAGCGATCCTTCAAAATCAACCGTTGATCCTATCAGCGGCGACACCATTCGCGTAGGAAAATTCGAACAATTCACAGACAAATTGATGCGCCATTTTGTTTTGGGCGTGGAATTTTATCCCGTGAAACGCTTTTATGTAAGTTTAGGTTATAACTATCAACGTCGTCGCGAGATGCGCACTGATGTCAAGAAAGGTATCGTGGGATTTTCTTTCGGTTTTGGCGTGAATGTCTATAAATTCCGTATCAGTTATGCTTGGGCGAAATATCATTTGGGAGCCGCTCCCAACACCTTCACCATTGCTACCAATCTGACCGATTTGTTTGCCAAGAAGCAAGCAAAATAAACCAAAAGCGTTTCTATTTCCTTTAGGAATATACGTCAGTAAAGATATACTGATGTCCTATTGCTTTTTTAACCTAGTATATATAGGTGGAAATAGCGCCAAATAAATAAATATTTTACGGATTTTCGGATTTGCTGCACAAGTCATCATTATTTTAAATATTTTTGTGGAAAATTATTTTTATGGATAAAACAACTTCGAACCAAAACGAGCTGACACATCACGAAACAGCTGCATTGATTATAGATTTTTTTCATCGCACGATGATGCATCATGCGCTATGGTTTGCTGAGGTGCAACATCAACTGGGTCGTGAGCATGCTATGGCGATTTTCGAGAGTGCGTATCAAGCTAGTTATGACATACAGATGAAACGTTTGGCAAAGCTCTTGGGTTTCGAGATGGAAGCGGAGATTCCCGTGCCTTTGTTGCAGAAATCAGACGAGGAGTTGCAGGCATTGAAAGAAGGCGTGGCTGCAAATTGGCTGGCAAACGATGGTGTTTGGTTTCAGGCGGTGGAAAACAGTTTGGGCATGATGGATGCCAAGCGATGCAACGATTCCTGTTGGGCACAGTTCTCGCCTTTCGAGGCTTGGTCTATACGGAGGATGCTGAAACTAGAGCCTCAGCCGGGTTTGGATGGCTTGAAACGTGCACTGCAGTTCCGTTTGTATGCCACCATCAACACGCAGGAAATTGTGGAAGAAACCGACGATAGTTTTGTGTATCGCATGGTGGAATGTAGGGTGCAATCGGCGCGCAAACGCAAGGGATTGGCAGATTATCCGTGCAAATCTGCCGGCATCGTGGAGTATCGCAGCTTTGCCGAAGCCATTGATGGGCGCATCCGCACCGAATGTGTGGGTTGCCCGCCCGATGTGCATCCCGAAGGGTGGTATTGCGCGTGGAGGTTTACTTTAGTGGAAAAATAGGAGGAACTCTCGATTTGAGATTTAGGATTTTAGAATTTTGATTTTAAGATATTGCTAACGCGATGAAGGATTCGGCATTCGCCATTCATAATTCGTAGGAAAGCATTTTAGATTTTAGATTTTTGAATTTAGATGTACCTTACGGGATAAAGGATTCGTAATTCGCCATTCATATCTCATTGTGGAATCAACTCTTCAAAGGAATTTCATTATAAATGAAGCTTTTAACTCTTTATAATTGTTTAATTATCCTCTATACCTTTAAACAGAGTACGTCTAATTTTTTAAAATCATGCAAGGTTTGTCAACAGAGTACGTCTAATTTTTTAAAATCAAGCAAGGTTTGTCAACAGATTAGGTCTGATTATTTAAAATCATGCAGGGTTTGTCAACAGAGTACGTCTGATTTTTTAAAATCATGCAGGG
>CAIOYH010000059.1 GCA_903862465.1 uncultured bacterium
CTGATTTATTGATTCGGAAGTTTCGGAATGTATATTTCAGACCTGATTTATTGATTCGGAAGTTTCGGAATGTATATTTCAGACCTGATTTATTGATTCGGAAGTTTCGGAATGTATATTTCAGACCTTGCGGAAGCACTTAAAAGTTTACACTCTTATACACCAAGATTGCTGTCTTGTTATAAAACTTTTAGAAATAAAAAACGCGACTACCCAAACCCGTTAAGAGACTTACTAAGTCCGAGATTCGATAGCCGATTTTGATGCAGCGTAATGAAGAATGTTTTTTTATGCAGAATATTTATCCATCGTAATCAGAAAATATATATCTTTGTTGTCTATTATATTTATGGGAGGATGGTTGGTGATTGGATGGGGTGGGGTGTAGATATAGTGGAAAAACATTGATGGCGCAACAAAGATGCTATAGGCAAGGTAAGTTGGAAGCCCAAAGCATTTAATTGGATATATTTTTGAATTATTTTAATTATTAATTATATAGATATGAATCAAAAGAAAATACAAATATTTATTAGTTCAACTTTTACTGATTTGAAATTAGAGAGGCAAGCTGCCGTAGAAGCTATTTTGTCTTTAGGACATATTCCTGCCGGGATGGAACTATTCTCTGCAGATGATGAATCTCAAATGTCAGTCATTGAAAGATGGATTGATGAATCTGATGTTTATCTATTGATTCTTGGAGGTAGATATGGTAGCATTAAAAAAGGTAGTGGAAAAAGCTACATTCAATTGGAATATGAATATGCAATAAAAAAAGAAAAGCCTTTGTTTTCTTTAGTAATATCCCCCAAAGCATTAGAAGAAAAGGTAAAATCTGAAGGAAGTTCTGTAATAGAGACAGAAAACCCTCAAGATTTTAAAGTATTTCGCGAAAATGTTTTAAATAATCTCATAGAATATTGGGACGATAATAAAGATATAAAATTTGCGATTTCCAAAACTATTTCAAATTTTCTTAATAGAAAAAAATTAGCAGGTTGGATCAGAAGAGATGATTTAGCTTTATATTCCTCACAAGAATTTCAACAAATCAATTCTGAACTCTCCGGCGTTAAGTCAGCAATTGATCGTTACCGTAAAAATGTAATTGAGAATAATCGCCAACGATTCGAACTTAATTTATTGCCAACGCCGCAAATATCTGGAATTTGGCAATGTCAAGAGAAATCGACTATATTAGAATTATTTGAATATGCAGGAGCAATTATTAGTCATTTTGTTACTGGAACTCATGAACATTGGCTTTATGGTACTTGGTCATCTGAAAACTCAGAGATTCAAACTCAAATATGGAGAAGAGAACGTTTAGCGCATAGTGGATTTGAAAAACGACTAACTATAATGTTTGGTCGTATTTTCAATATTACAGAGTCTTTATTTTCTTCAGAGATATTTGCAAGCGATGGTAAAGCGGACTTAAAACATGATTTTGTAGAACACTTAACTTGGAAAAGGCTCCTCCCATCTGTTTCCTAAAACTAGTTCGGTGGTAGGCTCTTCCTTCGTCGACAATAGCCTTACCTCCTCAACATTCTTAAAAACTCCTCCAATTCCTTCTCTTTCTGTGTGCCGATAAGCAGATTCTTGCCTGTTTTCATATAGATTTGCAAGCCTTTGTTGCCTCTCATATTGTAGGCTTTTTTGCCTCTGCCATAGCGGATGCCCCAACCGCCGTAGTCTATGAGCGGCTTGTACTGTATCACTTCATAATGGTCAATTTGATTCCAAGCTATGCTGCGCATCTTGAAATGAAAGGGAAAAAACCGGTAGTGGATGCCCTGTTCATCAATCATGGTGGTCAACTTGGCAAAGGCAAACATGGCAATTATCGCTGCATTGAAAAACACAATCAATATAAACGTAAAAAGCAATGCGGCATCGCCCGTGGGATTATCGCCAAATTGTATGCCAAGATATAGTTGTTGATAGCATCCATAACCCACAATGCCAATCGTGGTGGCTGCCACCAAAAGCAATAATAACCATATCCAAATCTGTTTGAATTTCTGTGTTTCTTTGTAAGTCATAATTATAAAGTTTAAAACAAAATCTTAATCTGAAAAGTCAAAATCTAAGCACGAAGGCACAAAGACTCAAAGGCACTAAGACACTAAGACACTAAGATACCAAGACTCAAAGGCACTAAGCAACATGAAATATTTAAAAGTTCTTCATTTCGATTGCCCATACTTTGTGTCTTCGTGTCTTGGTGTCTTCGTGGTATTTCTTTTCTTTGTGGTTTTCAAAGCAAGCTTCAACGACAATAACGTGTTTTTTGTTTATTTATGATGTTATTCTTCTGCTTTTGTATCTTTTGTAGATGGTTTAATAGTTTAATCTTTTTACATACCATCCTCTCAAAATACCCTCCGCTTGCCGTTTGGTGAGCGTTTGGTCGTCGGCAAAACCATCTTTTACGCCCATAATGCTATAATTAAATCCTACGGGATATTTGGAGAAATCTTGTCCACCGCAATTTAAAGATTTATAAACATAGGTTATTTTCAAGGCATGATAGCGTGCAAATGTTCTGTGCAAGCTGTCTTGCAGGGAATCCCCTTGCTCAACCGTGTTGAACCATTTGAAATTCGAGTTGAGATAGGTGTCGCGTTCGGCTATCAAGGTGTCGCCTGTGTAATAGATGGCTTTGTAGGCATGATAGGGGAGGGTGATGTCTTTCGGGCGACTATCGGTAAACCAAAGCGTGTAGTGTGTGGGTGCAGGATAAAACATCGAAGCATCGCGCCGCCACCATCTTTTGATGATAGGTAAGCCAAGTTTGATGCGTACCTCGTTAAATTCTCTGCCGAATTTATCATGATGCAAATGGACGCATGATGTAGAAGTCAGACAAAAGATAAGCACACTTGTCCAAAGCATTGCCGCACATAATACCCGCATGATTATCTTCATTATGATTGATATGAATTTATCCATAAAGTTTTATCATTATATATAAGTATGATATTTCGATAATACATCAAAAGGTTCAGGTTTAACGTGTAAAAATCTGATTTAATTTGATTTGTTGTTCCTGCTTTTGTTCAAGGCGTTGGTCTATGGTCATGAGCCACACATTGATTTGGATATGCCACGTGGAGTCGGGAAGCAGTTTGCCTGAAATATATCCTTTAGCGGGGTTCGCGCCTTGAGCCGCCCATGCCAAACCGCCGTTGGCTTCGTATGTAAAATTCAGTTTGCGCAAGTTTTCGTTCTCTATATAAAATGTATCTCGAACATTTGCTACCGCGAAGGTAATGGTAGAGTTTCCGCCCGAGCAACCCACCCTCGAATCTTCACTGTTAACCGAAAAACTCTTGAAGTTGATTCCACCAGGATAGGGCACAAAGGTATTGCGAATGCTTCCCTGTTTGATATAATATTTTGGTTCTAAGCTGACTTCTGCTGTTGGCATATCTTCTGCGATAATAGCTTTGTTTGCATTTTTATTTGCTGCTGCCTTACTATTTCCAATGTTACGATTTATGTGTGATGTATCAATAGATGCTTTTGTTTCCGCTACTTTGGTGGAGATGGATGTTTTCTTTGATGTATCTAATGACGTAAGCGCAGGAATATCTGTTTTGGGCGTACTATGACATCCGAACAATAGCAAGGCAAGCAGCAAGTAGATTGGAGTCCTCATCGAAACGAATCTAAAGATTAATGGGTGAAGATACGAAGGTAATATCACCATAAAACATTTCATTATTAAGACCACTCAGAGAAGTCCACATCTTACCACTAAGGCACAAAGACTCTAAGCAACACAAAGTTTTTAAAAGTTCTTCATTTCGATTATTCATGCTTTGAGCCTTAGTGTCTTTGTGTCTTGGTGTCTTCGTGGTATTTTTCTTTTTGGTTTTCAATGGGGACAATAGGCTAAACTATTTCTCGACTATTTAATGAAATTCCCACTTTGATATTCATCAAAAGCCGTTTCAATTTCCGCATCGGTGTTCATCACTATGGGTCCGTGCCATGCAATGGGTTCGTTGATGGGTTTGCCTGCACATAAAATGAAACGCATTGTGCTTTCGTGGGTGTGTATCGCCAATTGTTCGCCATGATTGAACAGCAACACGGTTTTGTTTTCGGCATAATGATTTTTCAAGATAGTTTCATCCTGCGTTGTGCCACAAAAATAGCCTGCACCGCCTATCACATAACAAAACAGATTGTGTTCCGCCTCGGTTGGCAAACAAAATTCGGTATGCGCAGGTATTTCTATATCCAAATAGGTTGGATTGGTGATAATATCCGTTACGGGACCTTGGGTGTTTTCGAAAGTGCCGCAAATCACCCGCACTTTGCATTGCGAGGCGGTAATCACTTCGGGGATGCTTGTGCTTTTGATGTCTTGATAACGTGGCGGCATCATTTTGTGGGAAGCAGGCAAATTTGCCCACAACTGAAAGCCGAAAAGGATGCCATCGAGTTTCACCACAGGCATCTCATGATGTATGATGCCGCTGCCTGCCGTCATCCATTGCACATCGCCCGACTCAATAACGCCTTTGTTGCCCAAACTGTCGGCATGTTCCACAGCGCCTTGTATCAAATAAGTGATGGTTTCTATGCCGCGATGCGGATGCCACGGAAACCCACGACGATAGTCGGCAGGATTGGTGGAACGAAAATCGTCGAGCATCAAAAAGGGGTCGAACTTAGGCAGGTCTTGATGTCCGATGGCTCTGTTCAACAGCACGCCCGCGCCTTCCATCACGGCTTGGCTCTTGCGACTAAAAATAATATCTCTTGTAGTCATATCCTTTATTTTATATAGGTTTCTAATATCTTGCACGTAGGGGTGGGCACAATCGCCACTTCCTTAATTTCGGCGGGAATCAATATGGCTTCGCCTATGCTCACCTGCTCTGTTCCGTGGGGATATACCAAATCAAAACTCCCTTCCGTACACAGATAAACCACAAACGAATCCACAGCGATATAATCCATTTCCAATCGCTTATCGGCATCAATCAAACGTACGTTGAAGTATTCCGATTCGTGCAACAACACTTCGCGGTTCTTGACCGAAGCGGGATGCGATTTGTGGGAAGGCTCTTCAAATTGAATCGCATCGAGCGCCAAATCGGTGTGCAATTCGCGTTGCATGCCCGACATATCAAACCTGTCCCAATCATACATCCGATAGGTGATATCCGACGATTGCTGAATTTCGGCTAACAAAATGCCCGGACCCACCGCATGAACCAATCCCGCAGGCACATAAAACACATCATCGTGCTTCACCGTTTCATAGTTCAATATATCTTTCAGACTATTCGCTTTCAGATGCTTCAAATAGTCAGGTTTTTCGGTATTTGGCTTGAAACCGCTTATCAACTCAGCCCCTTCATCGGCATGGATGATATACCACATCTCGGTCTTGCCCAAACAGTCATGACGCTCCATGGCGAGTTCATCATTGGGATGCACCTGAACCGACAAATAATCTTCGGCATTGATAAATTTAAACAACAAAGGAAACTCGTCTCCAAATTTTTCATACACACCATCGCCCACCAAATCTCCCATATAAATCTCCAACAAATCCTGTAACGAATTCTCTGCCAAGAAGCCGTTCGTAACCACGCTCGGCTCATCGGCTATACCCGAAACAAGCCACACTTCACCACAGTTATATAAAGGTGCATAATTTTGTTTCAGGATGGTGGCAATTTTGTTGCCGCCCCAAATTTTATCTTTGAAGATAGGTTGGAATTTTAAAGGATAGAGTTCGCTCATGGTGTTGGTATATTAATAGGATGCAAAGTTACGATAATTGGCATATATATAAAGGTATTTTTTTTCTTTCCCTTAAAGAAAAGAATTACCACGAAGAAGGACACAAAGACACAAAGGCACAATGACACAAAGACACAAAGGCACAAGGACACAAAGGCACCAAGACACAAAGGCACAAAGAGGCACAAAGCGCTGTTAGGCTGAATAAGGAACTTAGCAAAACTTTGTGTTCTTCGAGTCTTTGTGTCTTCGTGGCAAGATTGTGCCTTGTAGCAAGATAGTGTCTTTTTTTTGTTGACTTAAGCTTAGAGCGCATCCTTTTTCTTGCTTCTGAGCAAATGCCTGATAGCAATCAAGGGATGATACACCATCATGCGCGGACCTGCATAGCGCATCACGATCCGTATCGCCTCCCGTTTCTCTTTGTTATAACAATGCACCGTGCAATCCAAACAATTGGGTTTCTCCATGCCAAACTTGCAACTATCTATACGCTTTTCAGCATAGCGCAGTAGGGTAGAACAACTCTCACATAAAGTTCTCTGATGATGATTCCTTCGGCAATAAAGCTGAATCATCACGGTGACGGTCTTTTTTTCTCTTTGTAGATGATTCATATAGAATGAAACGTTGGTTTTGGGATAAAAAGTATTTATGTAGATTATTTTGGATTTGTAAGTAGAATATTTATATCTTTGTAAAAATATTATTCATCATGAAAATGAAAAAAGGTGGTCAAAGCCTGCCTATAGGATGGCTTGCCGTAATAGATATAGTAAATATGGCGTGAATTCACGCCATACAAACGTTA
>CAIOYH010000060.1 GCA_903862465.1 uncultured bacterium
AACATCAACAAATTGAATATTTGCTCCGGCAAACTTTTCGATACTCGATAAAGCGCAGCTATAATAGCTTTGTGATCCAGCCCGTCCGTCAATTTCAAGACTTTTTATTTTAGCAGTAAATGCACTATTTAAAGAATCATTAACGCACTTACTCAGATTTATATTCAAGGATGCAAATGAAAAACGATCTTCACTCTCTAATGATTGGACGCTATCTTTTACTTTATCAAACGAAGTTTGAATATCAGATTTTATTTCTGAATAAGTTTTGCTCTTGCTATTAGGTAGTTTTTCCCATTCTATAATTGAGAGATTCTTTCCAGTTGAATAATATTTTCGATCTCTGGAAAAAGTTACTCGGATTTTAACTGGATATTTGTCATCTTTATTGCTACGTCGAGTATCAAGTATAGAAGCAATTGTAATTCCATTGTGAGAATAATTAAACATTGTTTTCTTCTTTGAGGTATATATTTCATAAATAGTACACACATATTGCACACAAATATACAAAATTGTCGAAAACCAACGCAAATAGAGGAAGAATATTTTATCATTTTAATGCTCTATATCAGACGTTTAAAAAACTATTGAAAATTGAAGAAAATGCTTGAAAAGTTCAAATTAGTGACTCATAATCAGGGGGTCCCAGGATCATGCCCTGGTGGGCCCACCCTCAGAATCAAACACTTACACATTAAATTGTGTAGGTGTTTTTTTTATCCGCTAGGTTTACGCTAGGTTTTGGGGGAAAATCGACTTTTTTGGTTGATAGAGGGTAACCTATTGTCTAACTCTATTCTCATCTATTCTCATCCAGGGTCTTGCAGACAACATGAAGTCCTATTTATTGGTGGCAGTATTTTAATTCAGAAAACACTTCAAATGCTTTTGAATATTCTGTGGCGTCAAAGGGATTTGATTTTTCTGCAAGCAGTCTTCGGAAAATATTATCATTGTTTTGATTCAAACATTTCCTTAGCTATCATTATAGCTGTCATTGCTCTTGGCCAACCTGTGTAGAAAGCTAAATGAGTAATAACTCCAACTAGTTCAGCTTCGGTCAGTCCGTTATCTATTGCACGGCCTAAATGATATTTTAGTTGTCCAGAATGTTCGCCTGCAACTAAAGCTGCTACAGTGATTAAACTCCTGTCTCTTGGCGAAAGCTCTTTTCCTTCCCATAAATCACCAAAAAGTACATTGTCAGTATATTCGACAAGCTTTGGTGCAAAGTCTCCAATCATTTTTTGTACAGCGGATATTTTTTCTTCGTTACTCATTTGATTTGATTTTTTAATTGTCAATAAAAATGGGGTAAAGTATATTGTTTAAAGTGTCGCAAAACATTGCCACCAACATCCCAGTTATCGCAACTGGTTCTGATTACTGGATTAACTCTTTACTAATAAATGTACAATTCCGGGACATTTTTCAACTTTATTATACCAATTCAATATTTGATCCAAAGTGAATGGATTGTGCTGTATTTTTTTATTCGTACTATTACTTTTATAGGAAAACTTCTCATCAGGACCACTCCCTGTCAGTTTTTACTGGCGGGGAAGGCTACTCGATTACGCAACGTGCTTTTTTTATATCATTTAGTTTCTCTTTAATCTGCTGTATTTTAGAATATCCAAATTCGGAAATTACTAATCTATGACTATTTGAATCCTTCATTTTTAAGAGGATTTCATTAACCATAAATTCGACAGATTCAATCTCTGCATATTTAACAACAGATTCGTTATCACGAGGTTTTAATCTAAATTTTAAGTAAGAATCTGCAAATTCCAGATATAAACTCTTTTTGAATCTAACAATCTGAAGACTCTGTAAAACATATCCACTTGAAGTAATCAATGTACATAGTATAATCAAACTATTCATTTGAAAAAGTTTACCTTTTACGGCTCCAACAATCAATCCGGTTAAAGAAAGAATCCCTAAAAATATACCAAGAATCAAATAAAATCTTCTTGTTATTGATTTCTCCATGGGATCTACAAATAAATCAAATCTTAGACTTTCCATTAAGTTTTAATTTAAGATTTTCAAATAAATTTTCTATTTTTTATCAATTACAAATCAATCGCATTGGTCGTTTAGCATGTTGCCTAACATCTCAATAATCATAATTGCTTAATATTACTGGTTCATTTGAACAGTAAAAACAACCAATTGTGCTTATTTCAGCTTTGGACCAAATATACCGATAAAACTAGTTTCAATTACCTAACCAAATCTTTCCTTATAAGTTTATCAAATCCGGGACATTTTTTGAATGGGTATAGTAAAATCAATTTTTGTCCCAGCGTTCAGCTGTAACCTTTTGTTTAAATATATTCTCATTTATCTCCTAATGGGTCGTTCCGACCACATCGAGTCCGAATTTTTAGCGGTCCGTTGTTTTACATTTCGTCATATTCAGCAAGTTCAATTTCGTAGTTTCATAGCTTGCCAATTACCATTTGTCCCACTCCTCCAAAGCCACTCCAATGGTCCGAACTTATACTTGCTGAACCACCATTTGCTAAACATTATTTGAATGAGAAAAAATAGAAATCCAAGTCCAAGGGCTGCAGTCCCAGATAATTTCAGTAACAGTCCTAATCCGTAACCATAAAAAATAAAAATTCCAAATGCAGATTGCATCACATAGGTTGTAAGTCCCATTTTACCTACAGGTATAAGTAGACTTGCAATTTTATTTGTGCTACTTAGTTTGAAAAGAGAAAGTTGGATAGCAATATATAAAAGAGGCATAAAAATATTGGAAGCGTCTTTGGAAATTGAACCGACATATTGAATGAATTCAGTGTTAGCCGGTTGCGAAAAATAAAAATTTACTATTGTCAACGGTATACCTATTAAAGCTGAGAAAGAAATTATTTTAACTAATGGGATTTTGTGTATTTGTTCGTGCCATTTTTTACGACCTATCCAAAGTCCTAACAAGAACAATCCTGGTATTACCCATAGTCTGCCACTAAATTTTAGGTAATTGTATTTATTGTAAAAGCCAGTAGTGCTGTTAGACGCAAGCAATTTTCGGTATTCACCTTTAAGTATCAAATCAAAATAGGCAGTTGCTTGTTTAACGGGATTATCTGCTGAATTTTTGAAAGCTATGTTTTTAGTTTCTTTAATAGTTTGGA
>CAIOYH010000061.1 GCA_903862465.1 uncultured bacterium
TGCACGAAAACTGAATGGTCCGACTGTATGATCCGAAACACGCTACTATGCTACTGCTAGGGAATATCATACTAGCAATATAATCCCAAAAGTCACAGTATATATTATATAGTTTATACATAGAAAAGATATAAAATACCTAATAATATCTATAAACATATAGATTCAAACTAGGCGTTATAAAGTACCGTATGTACGAAATATGGTAGAACAATAAATTAAGATAAGACAAAAAGTACCGTAAATACGAAAATATTGTAGAACAATCAATTAAAATAAGACAAAAAGTGCCGTAGGCACGAAAGTATGGTAGAACAAACAATTAATGTAAGACTAAAAGTGCCGTAGGCACGACATTATTAAAAACATGTAGTAATATGATAATAATATATAGATATATTAAGAAATATTATAGAGATATTATGCCCTCTTAAATCAACACAAATTATACTCACAACGAAACATTGCATTCTCATAGCAACACTTTACCTTCTCATAGCGAAACTTTGCTTTCTCATAGCGACACTTTACATTCTCTTAGCGACACTTTACATTCTCATAGCGACACTTTACATTCTCATAGCGATACTTTGCATTCTCATAGCGATACTTTGCATTCTCACATTTGAAAAAAGAAAATATATTCCCCTTTAGTGCAACCCAACAATGAACCCCTAAAACATTTTATTAAAAGAATTTCTCCCCACCCCAAACTTCTCCCATTTGATTCTAATACAAATCAAAACCCTATCTAATCCCTAAGGATAGACCTAACAAAAAAGCAATGTAACCTTAAAACAATTGAACAATACAACAATAAAACCCAACCAACCCTACCGCTTCCGTCCCCCGCCGCCTTTAAACTTCCCTCTCCCCGCATTTTGAAACTTCTTTTTCGGCTCGTATGCAGGTCCTTCGCCAAACTCCGTCGGAACAACAGCCTTATACACCTCCTCGCCCAACAACTTTTCAATCTCGGCAAACTTCCCCATTTCTTTTTGATTGATAAACGTAATAGCAACCCCATCCGACTGCGCCCTTGCCGTCCTCCCGATGCGATGTATATAATCTTCCCCATCATTCGGCACATCATAATTAATCACCAAGTCAATATCCTCCACATCTATCCCCCTCGACAAAATATCGGTAGCAACCAACACATGTATCTTACTATTACGAAAATCCAACAACACCTGTTCGCGCGTCTTCTGATCCAAATCCGAATGTATCTCAGCAACACTGATACGCGAATGCTTCAACTCGCGACTCACTTGCTTCGTTGCACTCTTGGTGGAACAAAATATCAACACACTGCGTAATTTATCCGAGTTCAAGGTATGTATAGTCAAAGGAATCTTCTGCGCATCATAAACACAATACGCCACCTGCAGAATCTTCTCCGCCGGTTTCGACACCGCGAGCGATACTTCCAATGGATTCACCAATATTTTCCGTGCCAACACCCCCACTTCTTTCGGCATCGTTGCCGCAAACAACAAGTTTTGTCGTTTCTCAGGCAAACGCCCAATGATTTTCATCAAATCATCGAAGAAACCCATGTCCAACATGCGGTCGGCTTCATCTAATATCAAATATTTTAAATGTGAGAAGTCAGCATACCCCTGATTTATGTGTGCAATCATGCGTCCCGGTGTGCAAATAATCACATCGGCACCATCAATTAAGGATTGTTTCTCGCGTTCGAAAGATGCGCCATCAGTGCCGCCATAAATGGCAATAGAACTTACCGGAGTGAAATAAGAAAAGCCTTCCATCTGTTGATCAATCTGCACTGCCAGCTCGCGCGTTGGCACGATGACTAAGGCTTTGATGAAGTTATTGTGCTCAGACGTGATGATGTTATTGATGACAGGCAAAAGGAATGCAGCCGTTTTGCCGGTGCCTGTTTGCGCCGACCCCATCAGGTCGTTGCCTTGCATGATAATTGGAATGGTCTGCTCTTGTATGGGTGTGGCGTTTTCGTAACCTATCGCATTTATTCCATCTAGTAGTTGCGGGTCGAAGCCAAATTCGTCGAATTTCAAAGTAATAATTTTCTGCAAAGGTAATACTTTTTGGCAGAATTACCTCAATTTTCTCTAGTTTTACGCTCGATCAACCAAATCTTTCTCGAAAGCTGCCTTATCAAAAGTGTATTTTCCTTTGAAAAACTCCATTACGGTTTGCGTATCTTTGTAAGCATTTCCCAAACATGTAGAAGCTCCCGGCGAAGGGGTGATATTGAAAATAATATTGCGTCCTTCAATCTTTGCTTCGCCCATTTCGAGTTTGCGCGTGTCGTTGTTGACGATTTGTGGGCGGGTGCCGCCTGTGTTTTTCGCAAAGGTCAACTCCGAGAGTTTGATGCCGGGAACTATCTTGCGCACTTCTTTCAAGAAAGACCTCTTGCCGATGAAAGGCATATCATACACAAAGTTCGACAACAGATATCTCAATATAACCCAATCGGAAGCAATCTTTATCAAGGTGACAATGGCTTTGGGTGTGAACCCGAATACTTTCAGATATTCAAAATAAGAGGAGAAGTTGTATCTTTCTAACAAATAAATAGTCTTAGCAGTTGGACCAAAGCGGGTGACATTCGGATTGTGCACTTCGGGGTCGCCATGGATGGCTGCAAAAGGCAGTTTGGCTTGTTGCATGGTGTAAACCTTGCCATTCAAAACTTTTGGACAGGTGTAGAAACTTCCCGCCATCGAAAGAATGGCAAAATGTTTTCCGTAGCCTAATTTCTTTGCATACAAAATACTATGACCACCGGCGCAAACCATCACCACTTCGGCTTCAAAAACACCTTTGTTGGTATTAAGTTGATAATGGGTTTGCAGGTCTTCTATCGAATTCAGTTTGGTGTCGGGACAAATCTCCAGGGCGGGGTTTAAGGCTTGTGATTTTTTAACGAAGTTGCGGCTCATGGCGCCAAAGTCAACCGTATAACCATCTTCTGTGACCATGGCGAGAATTTCTTGGTTCGGGTCGCGACCTTCAACAACACGAGGTTCAATTTTCCCGATTTCTTCGCGATGAATCTTTTTCAGATGAGGAAACAGTGTGCGAAATTTGTCGAAGCGAGCATCCAATTCTTTCACTTGCTTGCTGCCAACAGCCATCACCATTTTTGAATATTTGCTGAACAATTTCTCTTCGGGTTGTTCCAACTTTTGAGTCTCCAAATAGTTCTTCACCATATCGGCGCTGCGTTTCACGGTAGCGGCTTTCTCAAGGGTGTAGTTGGTTTCGATGTCGCCAAAATGCAGCGTTTGGCTGTTCATCAATTGCGATGAATTAACGGTGCCAAAGTCATTGTATTTCTCGAGCAGACATACCCGTTTCAAATCGGTGTATTTGCTAAGCGTGTAGAGCATCGCGGTGCCACTGATGCCTCCGCCTACGATAATTAAATCAAATTTCTTGTTTTCTGACATGTTTTATTACATTATTTTTTTCGGGGTGCAAAAGTACTAAATATACCGCAATATAATGATATATAAAAAGAAAAATATTTGTTTATTTTATGGTCATTAATAAAATGTAGTGCAGAAACAATTGGTTGCAACAGGAATCATCAAATAATAATACCTAAAATTGGAAGACCTATTTTTAGAAAAATTGTAAGATGAGATGATAATTAGGGGTGTAAACGAGCGTTTATGCTATGGGAAGTTTTTGCGATGCGATATTCACTAGAGTTTATGCATCCGCAACTTTTGGAGGTAGCATATTCCTGAAAGTTTATGCGTCCGCAA
>CAIOYH010000062.1 GCA_903862465.1 uncultured bacterium
AATTAATCAACGCTAAAGCAATATTATAACCGATATACGGATGTTCTTTCAATGCGTCGAAGGTAGCCGTATTGATATTTATCTTATGAATGGCTGATGGATTTACTTCCAAGAAAGAACGTATCGCACTAAATTTTGTACTATCCATTTTTGGAATTTCCATAACTTGTTCAATCTTATAATAACCACCAAGCTGCATCCGATACTTAATAATTCTATCCGAAAAATAAGGTCCTATGCCTTTTATTTCCATCAGCTCTTCGGCAGAAGCAGTGTTTATATCCACCAAAAGAGGCTTCGTTTCTGCTTTTTTAGGTGTGTATTTCTCATACGTTGGCTTGCTGATTCTTATTTCGATAAAGGGTTCTAATATCACATATTCCTCGTCCGAAATGCAATACATCTTTTTGAAATCTTCCTTTTTGTAATACGTGCCGCCTTTTGCACGATAGTTCATAATCGTCTTTATCTGCTTATCGCGAAGCCCCAATTCTTGCCATTGCTCAACTGTCATTGTATTTGGGTCGAAAGGGAAGGGGTTGAGTTTTTGCTCTGCCACCGAAGTGTTGATATCATAAATATCGAATGCTTCCTTTTGTGGATAAGAAGCTGTCTTTTTAGTGATAGCCTTGCGTTCTTTCAACAATGCACTCACTTCTTTATCAAACTGAACGGCATCATACGTTTTTTTAGGAGTGAATAAAGGTATGAAGATATAAAACAGCATAGCTCCCAATATCATCGAACTGAGTAAAAAGATGCCTTTGCGTTCGCTCTTGTTGAATGTGAAAAAATCTTTCGTATTCATAAAGTCGCTACATTTATAATTACTGTCTAATCTGCTATCAAAAATTATGTATGAAAGCCTCCCATATATTGATTAGGGTTTCGCTTTTGGCAGATGCCGTATCTCATAATTATAGATACGCGCAGCATTTATCGAATGATTTCTCGCACCAATATACAAAGGAATGGTGCCGCCTATCATCAGTGCACCTCCTCCCGCAAAATACCATTGCTGATTGTCGCCCATCAAGAATTTATAGGCTGAATATCCAATCAGCGCAGCACCCAAAAGGGTTAACAATAGGGCAGGGTTGTTGTTTCGTTTCACCATAAACATTTCGTCGTTTGCGTCTTGATAGGGTTTGCACAGATCTTCCAATTTGGTCAGAGAAATGTTTTTTCCTTTGAAATCAAAGTCGGCACCAAGCATTTTCTTGGTGATGCTGATGGTGTCGAGCGTATTGGTTTGTGCATGCGATAGCACTATTATGAATTGAAGGCAGAGAAACGTGAATAGGATTTTTTTCATGGCAATAAATTTTAGACAAAATTAAATAATTTCATTGTATAATTACACTAATAACTAATTTTGTAGAAAAAATATTTTATGAATGGTGATTCACACGTATATCAAACCCTCGAAAAGCTCAACATAGCCTTTGAATATATTGAGCATCCGCCGGCTCCAACCATTGAAATTGCTAAGCAATATTGGGCGGGACATGATGCCCAACATTGCAAAAATCTTTTCTTTCGCAACCACAAAGGCAATCGTCATTATTTGGTGATTCTTGATTGTGAACAAAATCTTGCCATCCACGACATCGAGAAACGGCTGAAACAAGGCAAACTCACCTTTGCTTCCGAGCAACGTATGCAGAAACATCTTGGCTTGATGCCCGGCTCTGTGTCTCCTTTCGGTCTCATCTATGACGCAACCAAAAATGTGCATGTATTTTTAGATATAAACCTAAAGAAATCAAAGCGCATCAGCTTTCATCCCAACCTGAACACTGCTTCTTTAATCATTTCCTTTGAGGATTTTTTACGGTATTTGGACTATGTTGGCAACTCATTTGAATTCCTTGAAATATATTAGGGGTTTAGGCATTAGACTAATAGGCTTTTAGGCTATAGACTATTAGACTATTAGGAACTTAAAACCTGAAACCTGCAACTTGAAACAAAAAACTATGAACTCTAAACAATAAACTCTAAACTATGAACTCTAAACTAGGAACTGAGAACTCTGAACTACGAACTCCAAACTCCAAATTCATCCTCTCCTTAGACCAAGGCACCTCAAGCTCCCGAGCCATATTGTTCGATGAGCAGGCGCACATCGTCGGCATTGCGCAACACGAAACTGTGCAATTGTATCCCCGTGCCGATTGGGTGGAACAAGATGCGGAAGAGATTTGGGCGAATCAGTTGCAAGTAGCCAAAGAGGTGATGCAGCAGAGTGCTGTTTCCGCTTCGCAGATAGCCGCTATTGGCATCACCAACCAACGGGAGACTGTCGTTGTGTGGGACAAGCATACAGGCAAACCCGTCTATAATGCTATCATTTGGCAAGACCAACGCGGCATACAGGCTTGTGAAACCCTTCGCGAACAAGGTTGGGAAGATTATATTCGCAACAACACAGGTTTGGTCATTGATTCTTATTTCTCTGCCACCAAGCTGCAATGGATACTGTATCATGTGGAAGGCGCTCATGCAAAAGCTGAGCAGGGCGACTTGTTGTTTGGCACTATAGATAGTTTTCTGATGTGGAAACTGAGTGGGGGAGTGCTGCATATCACCGATGTGTCGAATGCTTCGCGCACCATGCTCTTTAATATCAAAGAAAAATGTTGGGATAAAAAACTTATGGCGCTCTTTCAGATTCCTGAAGCGATGTTGCCTACTGTGCTTGATTCCGCTGCCGCGTATGGCGAAACGTGTATGGGTTTGTTTGATGATGCTCAGATTCCGCTTTGCGCCATGATAGGCGACCAACAGGCTGCTTTGTTTGGGCAAGCGTGTTTTGAAGAAGGCACTGCCAAAAATACTTACGGAACGGGCTGTTTTATGTTGATGAACACGGGCACCACGCCTGTCGTGTCCCATCATGGTTTGCTCACCACCATTGCTTGGGGAATTAACGGCAAGATGGAGTATGCGTTGGAAGGCAGTGTGTTTGTGGCGGGGGCTGTAGTGAAGTGGTTGCGCGATGGTCTCCAACTCATCCTTACGGTGGATGAAACCGAAGCGATGGCTTTGGAAGCGGCTGCTACCCATGGACTGTATTTCGTGCCTGCCTTCACGGGTTTGGGTGCGCCGTATTGGGATATGAACGCCAAAGGCATCATCACGGGCATCACCTTAGCCACCGAAAAGAAACATATCGTTCGCGCTGCCCTCGAATCTATGGCGTATCAAACCAAAGACGTGCTGAATGCCATGCAACACGATTCGGGTATCAAACTCAAAGAACTCCATGTGGATGGAGGCGCGGCAGCCAACAATTTCTTGATGCAGTTTCAGGCGGATATGTTGGATGTGGCGGTGAAACGTCCGCAGGTGATTGAATCCACGGCTTTGGGAGCAGCTTTCTTAGCAGGCTTGGCAATAGGTTTGTGGACCAAAGAACAATTGACAGCACTGCGCTCGGTAGAAAGAACCTTTGAGCCAAGCATGGAGACTGCACAGCGCGAAACGCTCTATGAAGGATGGCGGAAGGCTGTGGCAAAGGCGAGAAGCTGACAGGGAAAGATCCAAGCTCCAAGCTCCAAATTCCAAATCCCAAGGATTGCTCGAAACACGAAGGCACTTAAACACGAAGGCACAAAGGCACAAAGGCACGAAGACACAAAGGCACGAAGACACGAAGACACAATGGCACAAAGACACGAAGACACAAAGGCACAAAGGCACTAAGGTACTAAGGCACAAAGGCACAAAGGCACGAAGACACGAAGACACGAAGGCACAAAGACTCAAAGACACGAAGGCACAAAGACTCAAAGACACGAAGGCACAAAGGCACAAAGGCACAAAGGCACAAAGGCACAAAG
>CAIOYH010000063.1 GCA_903862465.1 uncultured bacterium
ACTATTAAAAACTGGGGCGTTACTGAAAATCCTTTTGTTTATGGTAAAATTTATTAAAAAAAAAGGAGAAAAAATTATGAAAAAAATGACAAGAGATGAACTAATTAAATATATAGTTCGAAATAATGGTCTAACAGAATCATATATAAAAAATGTACCAACAGATATATTGCAAAAAGCACATGATAGTATTCAAGGGGCATATACATTTTTAAAAGCTTATATAGAGGTACCTAAATCTGTGAAGAAATAAAACGCTAACCGTTATGGGCAAAAAGAGATACAGCAGACAGACGAGTGAACCGCCGAAGAAATACTTCGATAGCTCATGATAGACTTCGTGCCTGCCAAAAAATATAATAAAAGTGGAATTCAGAAACCACTATAAAAACGGGGCGGAACTGAAAAGCCTTATGAGTAGGGAAATTAAAAGTTATATGAAATGAAAAAAATATTATTAAAAATTGCAGCAATATTATTTATGGCAGCTATTCTTAGCTCTTGTGGTTCTAATTCTTCTTCTTCTTCTTCTGAGGGCAAATCTTCAAGTTCTGATGAAAAGCCATTGCATCCAATTGTTAAAACAGATTATGGAGAACTACCTGGTGGTTATAAAACAATGGATGAATATTATATTGATAATAATGGCAATAAGGTATGGCATGGTCGAAGATTAACTCAATATCCTTCAGGAATGACTAAAATGGAAGCTTTCTATGAATATGGAGTATCAAAAGGTTATGTCAAGTATGACGAAGCAGGTAATGTTATTGAGGATACACGTAAATAATTTAAAAGTGGAGTCCAGAAAACACTATAAAAACGGGGCGATAGCGAAAAGCCATACGAGTAGTGAAATTTTAAATTTATAACTATGTACTGTAAAAATTGTGGTTCAGAATTAAATGAAAATGCAGTCGCATGCATTAAATGCGGGTGTGACCCAAAAAAGGGTATTAATAATTGTCCATCTTGTGGCGTCGAGCTGAAACCTGAGCAAATTATTTGCGTCAAATGTGGTGTTTCGTTGACAAATCAAACAAATTCTAATAATAGTAATAAAGCGGAAAGCCGCTTCCCAATTCCATTAGTCGTTGGATGGGTTGTAAACGTTGTCGCATGGATATTGTTTGTTGCCACTTTCAATCACGCGATAGAAATTTCTATGGGTCTATTATGTGCTGGATGTGTTTTTGTCGGTTATAAGCATAAACAAATAAATACTCCTGCTTTTTTAGGCTTGCACTTTTTAAGTGCAAATAATTTAATTTACTCTTCGGCATTTGAGGCTGTTTGGATGTTTGCATGGGGTTTTGGACTATTTGGTAACTTTCATTTTTGACAATAAAACCAGCCCATAACATGGGTTTGCTGCAAGCGGGGCGCGGGGTTTTAGGACAGTGCAGTTCTTTTATCCAACTTCGGCGTATTAGGACAGGAAACGGCTTCGATTCGCCCCGCCAGCAGCAAGCCCCGTCCGTTATGTGCAACCAAAGAAAAAGCTACGATAAACTAATTTAGCAGGTATTGAAAAATATGATAAATGGAATGGATGACAATTATAATGTAATAAGGATAGGATATTATTCGTCGATATTCTTGACAGTTATAACTTTAATTACATTAGGTTTTGCTATGACTGCGATACCTCCGTCAGGACCTAATTGTCCCGGAAATTGCATGGAGTATCCATTTCTCGATAGCCTGACTTATTACCCGAGAGACTATTATTGGATGTACATTGCTATTATCCAACTCGTCACTTTCATGATTTTCATGATTTCAATTCATTTTATCACTCCACCTGAAAAAAAAATATACAGTTTTATTGGCATTTCGTTCTCAATGATTGCTACAATTGTTTTATTAGCTGACTATTTTATTCAGTTTGCAGTAGTCCCAATTAGCTTTATGAAAGGGGAAACTGATGGAATTGGATTACTTTCACAATATAATGGACACGGAATATTCATTGCTATGGAAGAATTAGGCTTTATAATGATGAGCCTTTCATTCCTTTTTGTAGCTCCTGTTTTTTCTATGCAAATTCGCTTGGAAAAAGCAATCCGGTGGCTTTTAATAATTCCTTTCATTGGGACAATTATTGCTTTTATATTCTATACCATTAAATATGGTCTTGATAGAAATTATCGTTTTGAGGTTGCGACTATTACTATCAATTGGCTGATTTTAATTGTTATTAGTATTTTGATAGGAGTATTCTTTAAAAGGAAAATGAAAAGAAAGATTGAAATATAAATTGGCAGCACATAACAGCACCTTGCTTGCATGCCGTTCGTTCTTCGTGGACAGGAAACGGTTAAATTAATAACTTAGTGCTTCGATTCAACACCCGGAAACGGCACGACAAGCAAGCTGCAAGGCGTTAGCGGCAAGTATAAAGCAAAATTAATCGACACTACCAAGATAAACGGAGAAGCCGAAAACCGAATAGAGTAGGCGAAAAATTAAACATTAAAATTATGACAAAAACAATTACTTTTTCAATTCTTCTTCTGACTACAATTGCATTTTGTAGTTGTAAAAGGACAGTAATAGAAGGAAAAATTCTTGACGGTTTTGGGCAACCTGTGAAAGATGCAACTGTAAAAGTTGAAGGAACACAATTCACTTCACAATCAAATGGTAACGGTGAATATTCTGTTAGTTACGTTCCTGGAGACATTAAAGTATTAATTTCAAAAGAAGGGTTTACAGAAACTTCGTTTACAGTTAAAATTTCTACTGAATCAACTTTTCCTGCTGAAACTATGACAATTTATGAAATTCCAAAAGAGGAAGGAATATTTATACTGCAAGACGGAAACTATAAAGCATTAAATAAAACACCTGTAAAAATGCATGAGTTTGGAGATTGTGCTGGTATGCACTCTGGATTTACATGGGTTCCTTGTGTTTTTGTTTATTTTATCAATTACGATAATTCTAATATTATGACAATTAAACAGCGAGACGTACCAACAATATTTGCTGATAATAAGACAAATAATATGAAACTTTACAAAATCTTTAAATCAAAATATGCTTCAAGTACAATAATGGAAGAAAACGAAGATTTTAGTCTTAAAACAATTAGTATTAGTCAAGATATTCAATCCTTTAATAATTCCTTTGTCATTCGCTCTTCAAAACTTGAAGTAGGTGATTATGTTTTTGCACAATACCAAAATTCATTAGGACATTACATTGTAGGTGATGCTTATATATTTCGAGTAATAAATTAATCAGTGGCAATAAAAAGAAAAGAAACAAACCAGCCGCTAACTCGCGTTTCCTTTCATTGGCAGAAAGATACTGCAAACTTGATAATATTGTGATTTGCCAACGAAAGGAAGCGCCTCAACGTTATCATTCATTGTTAGAAAAACAGAATCATCAACAAATAATGAGTATTAACCATAAAATGAAAAGAAATGAAAAAAGGAATTTTTATCTCATATTGTCATAGTGACAAGCAATTAACAGACGACTTCATAAGTAATATAGCGAAAGTGATACCGGATGTTAAGGTTGACAAAAGTGTAGTGTCATTTGGAAATGATTTCAATGCTTTTGAAAAATCTATTCTTAATAATGACTACAAAGCAATTTTAGTACTATGCACTCCTGAATATAAAAAAAGGGCAGATAATGAAAATCAAGATAGTGGTGTAAGAAGAGAAGTAAAGATGTATGAAATATTTTTAAATGACCCGAAACAGAATATTGTAATACCAATTATTTTAAAAGGAGACAGTGAAAGTTCATTGCCCAATGTTTTTAAAAACCAGGTTAGTACTTCATATGTAAATCTTTCAAGGGTTGACATACCGGACACTGACCCATTAAAAAAAGGTATTATTGATGATGAGTTTACTAAATTGGTTAATATCCTACAAGGAATCTATCCACGACATACAATATTGTCAGAACTTGAAGCGGCGATTCATTATATTTCCGCTGAACTTCCTGCCTTGAATGAAACAATATCTGCGAATTTTAAGCGAGATTTAACTTATCGTATTATAGAATTGTGCGAACAAACAAATAATACTTTGAAAAATTTTGGTTCATGGTTGGCTATCTCAAGCGAAATGAAAGCTATGGAGGCAGCCGTTAAACAGATACCAGTTGATAAATTGCTAGAGTATCCCAATGCAATAATTAAATTATTATGTAATTTGTCGAAATGGCATGATTTCTATGATGGAAATAATGAAAAAGCATTAGAAATAATAAATAAAGCAATAGAAATTGCACAATCAGATAAGAATGATAGACAATATAAAGAAAGAGAATATGAGTTGAATTATCAAAAAGCAATTGTATTACATAAGTTAAACAGACTTGATGAAGCACTAATTATTTATACAGCATTATTAAAGGAATCGTTGTATCCTCCAATTGCATTTAATGCTGGAATTTATACGGGTCATATTTATACTATCAAAGAAAAATTTGATGAAGCAGATAAATTTTACAATATCGTTATTGATGAATTTGAAAATGTACCTTTATACATATCTCCTAGTTCCTACAAGGAGTTGGAATTAATGAGAAATCGAGCAATATCTTCTTTACACAATAAAACCAAAAAACACGAGAAACTTCTTGAAGATTTTGAAAAAAAGAGAATTTAATTCACAATTTAATTTAAATGGACTTTATCCTCCGACATTAGCATTGCCAGGGAGATTATTAAAACCACCTACAATATATAATTATAAAACCTCTAATAAAGACGAATAATATGAATAAGTTTTTGAATCAAAAAAATAAAATATGACAGAAGTAAAAAGAAATATTGATGAAGAAAAAATGCAACATTTAGAGTTTATTCAAAATATTATTACTCGAATGAATACAAATTCTTTTCAACTCAAGAGTTTGGCAATAACAATAGTTACAGCTCTTATGGCGATTTATGCTTCAACAACGAAGGTCATTTTTATATTTTTAGGAATTCCACCTACATTACTTTTTTGGTTTTTAGATAGCTATTATTTACAGCAAGAAAGAAAATTCAGAGGTGTCTATAATGATGTTGCCAGTTTAAAAGATATTGTCAAGGTCAAACAATATGAAATGCCTATACAAAAATACACAAAGAAAATTGACAAACAGTTTTCATATTGGAATGTATTTTTTTCTCCGACGATAAAGTGGTTATATTTATCAGTCATATTATTCTTGATAATTATTGGTGTTTTAATCAGATATAAAGACTGTCTATAAAAATAAAAAAAACAACGAAACGATAACGAAAATATTGCCGTCATGTTTTTTTTGCGGGTATTGTACGGGCAGAAAGGGCAGTGCTCTTTTTGAAGTTCGGTGCGGGCAGAAAGGGCAGTGCCATTAACTCCCGCAAAAAAAAACACGAACGGCAATATTCTGCTCGTTATGCGCAACCTTAACAAACCTAAAACTATGACTATTTAAAAAATAATAATTCCATGAATAAAAAAAGGCTAATTGTTTTTACATTATTTATTTTCGCTTCCTTTTTACTACATGCAGAAAAGATTGCGGGTTATATACCGCCTTCCTTTTCATATAGACTTCTTTGTTCATATGTCGTATTGACACCGATTTCCATTTTGACTTTTTATTTATTATTTTTATATTTCAAATTTATAGACAAGGATGCAAACAAAATAAAAATGCTAAAATTGTTTGCAGCAATGTTGACACCCTTGACTTTGAGTTGCTTATTTGCAGCTAGTGACGCATATAATGATGAGGGTTGGAGTCCAATTACTGAGGCAATACTTCTACCATTTTACATTCCTTTTGCAATACCAATACTTGGAAATAAATTTAAATTATGGATTCGAATAATTATCGGAATATGTTTGTTTATAGCATTGCTTGTTTTAATTGGCTACATAGAGTTACCATATCATGACTTAATGGCGAAGACAAATTTGCCGACAAGTTGGTGAAAGAACGACAAAGAAATGAATGAAAGGCAGCGCATAACAAAGGCTTGCTATCAGCGGGGCAGCGGGGTTTTAGTCAAGTGTCGTTCTTTTATTTAACTTTGTTGTATTCGGACAGGAAACGGCTTCGATTCGCCCCGCTGAATAGCAAACCTCAGCCGTTATAAGTAATGATTAAAAAAAAGCCCATGAAGTGTTTTGTAATTATGCCATTTGGTGATCCGGAAAAAGATCCCGATAGATTTAATAAACTTACTTTTTTTTA
>CAIOYH010000064.1 GCA_903862465.1 uncultured bacterium
GTAATATGAAAGAAGTGAAAAATAATATGCAAGAAGTGAAAAGTAATATATAAGAAATAAAAAGTAATTTGCAAGAAGTGAAAAATAATATGCAAGAAATAAAAAATAATATACAAGAAGTAAAAAGTAATATGTAAGAAGTAAAATGTAATATGTAAGAAGTAAAAAGTAATATGCAAAAAATAAAAAGTAATATGCAAAAAGTAAAAAGTAATATGCAAAAAGTAAAAAGTAATATGTAATAAATAAAAAGTAATATGGAAGAAAAGAAAAGTCATGAATAAAATTTTATGACGTGATTGGTCAAGAATCATTAGTTAGTTGCCACTAGGAATTACCCTAAATGGCTTTGATTCACCAAACCCCAACCATGACTGCAGTCGAGACTATAATGGTGAGGTTCCAAGTTGGAAAGTTGTGATAGTAGAGATGTTTTTATCACCACAAGTTGCACAAAAGATTCAAAAAGCACACAAAGATGGAGGAAGCCCTGCCGAAATGGAGAATCTTTGGGATTAGGGTGATTTAGGTGGAAGCGCTAAAAGAATATGGCGACAAAGGTTGAAATTTCTAAAGACAGGGAATTGAGACTAAAAATTAAAACTAAATCCAAACATCAGCATGCGTGGAATGTCGTAGTTATTGTAATTGTTCATGGATTTGGCATACAAATCGCGGAAGGAGGTTTCGGAAGTTTGTGATGCAATGGTGCTTTGATAAAGTGGGTTGGTCAGAAAGCCATCATCATCCGTTTTTCCTGTGTTGGCATGTACGGAAAATACATTCTTTTTATTGAAGATGTTCTGAACTGCTATATAAATAGTAGCGGATTTATCTTTTTGTTTGCCCATATAAAATGGCTTCTCGAATTTAATATCAAAATAATAAAAGGTAGGTAGTTTTACTTTGTCTTGATTGGGAAGATACATTTGAACTACCGGAAAATAGGTGTCGGAGCGATAATGGCTCGTGAGGGAAGCACTAAAAATGGGAATCAACTCAGGTTGATTTCCCGAAATGCTGCTTTTGTTGATGCTATATTGGATAAAAGCGTTGAGGACATTCTTGGATAAAATGATGTTCTCAAACTTTTTATTCATATTCAACAAACGTTCGTAATAAATTCCGACATCAAATTCGTGTTTGCCTTGTTTTTTATACATCAACGAAATATCAATGGCATGATTGACGAAATCGTCCTTAGAGTTGCGTATGGTAGTATAATCTTGAGGATAAGCATCCAATATTCGATACACGATAGGAAGTCCTTTTGTGCTTTTATATTGATAAGAAACTTCTGCTTGTATTGATTTCAGTAGGATTTGACGCGCGCCTATATGCCCCATAGTGGTTTTGGAAGGTTTCAAATCAGGGTTGTCGAAAATAAAATCCCAAAAGGAGTTAATAAAATAATATTGATTGGGTCGGTAAATATTATTAATGGGGTTTTGGGTTAGCATTTGAAAATCGGCGAAAACTTGGGTGAAATGAGTGACCAAATAATCAATGTTTACTTGGGGCAGATAATTCAAATCAGGTTTGTAATCGGTGAAAGCTGAGGAATTCACAGTAATTTGATTGGGATTTAGTAAATATGGAGTTATGCCTGTTCCCGTTTCAATTGAAGCAGGGTCAGTGATTTCCACACCTTGGGCATTGTACCATGTGTCGCCATTTCGATATCCTTTAATAGCGTTTGGGTTTCGAATATCATCAACATAAACCACATAATCTTGACCGATATTGGCAGGATGGGTGCCTAAATTTGTGACATCTTTGGCAGTTTTTGCTTCATAAAAAAGATAAGGATCTTTCAACACGGGCTGATTGGCATCGTATCTATCGAGGCGAAACCCAATGGTGCAGGTAAATCTTTTTCCGGTGTATGCATATTGGAGATAAGCATCAAAGTAGTTGGGTTTGAAAGCTCCAATGATGCGTGAATAATTACCATTTTTGTCTATAGCATCAAAAAAATCATATTTGGAGTTGGTTTTCAATTTCTTTCCGGTGTAGTCATATCCGTAATAGTCAACATAACTGCGACCATTGCAAAGCAGCTCATCAGCACTAAACATATCGATGCTGAATGTTTCGGGAGCATAGCTATAGAGATCAATCCAATCGGTACCGTGCATCGGTAAACCTAATTTTTGTCGCAAGTTCTTATCGAAATATGTTTGCTGACCATACTGATAATAATTATCATACATAATAGTATCCATAAAAATACCATAATTGTCATACACAAGATGAGGATTGCTGTAGTCGAGCTGATACAAATGTTGGTTTGTTAAAAGGTGCGCCCTATCCCAGAGTTGAACGGGCTTGAGCGTATAAGAAGACGAGGAGGTTCTGTCAAGTTCAAAACCAAGCATGAAATGATGCGCGTTTTTGTAATCGAAAGTGATTTGTGCCTTGGGATTCAAACGGCTGAAATCGCTTTTGCGATATTCATCGTATGGCATACCAACATTATTGTACAAATTATAAACCGAATTTTTCCAATCCAATACCCCATTAACCAAACCTCCTCCACGCGTTATTACATATATATTATTTAAATGTTCGTTGGAAGTGCTGTAAAAATCATAGTAATTCGAAGTGTAATTGGCAAGAATTGGATTAATATCCGAAGGTTCGAAGGTTACCAAAGTATCGACATTAGCATTTTGCAGATATGCGGTAAGCGCGGTAATTGGGTCGGTTCCATATTCATACGTTCGAGTTCTGTATGTCTTAAATTTGCCAATATAGCCATAATCAAAAAACTTATCTTTGTGTTGTGAGCTTTGTTGCAGATAATGATTATGGGCGTAGTTGATTTGTAAATAATAATGTGATTTTAGATTGGTATTGATGTTGATATTTTGTTCGAAACGGATGTAGTTGTTGAAATTTCGTTCTTTAATTTCAGGGTTCATATCTGAATTAAACATAGAATTTTGATAGACGTCGAGTCGTCTGTTAGTGCGATTCATGAAGGAACCTAAGGTGATTTTGCTATTCGGACTAATTGGAAAAGCAAGTTTAATATAAGGATTGAAAGAGTTGCAGCCGTTGTTTTGCTTGAGCGATGATTTTGTCAGATTGTCGTTCGTGACAAATTCTGTAGCCTTGTAGGTCCCCGACCCTATTCCTGTAGGAATCAAAGGATTTTGGTTTAGTAGTGAGAGTGTTTCGTTGTCAACGGATGTAACGCCAATATAAGAAGGTGTAGGGTCTTTGGTAAAATTTAGATTGCCTGCGATAAGTATGGAAGGTTGAAGGTTTTTGTTTTTGTACAATGATTTCAGAAATGATATCGGGCTATTGAAGGTAAAATACAATCCTTTCTGATTCATACTGAAGTCTATATTTGTTGTGAAATCGCTTAGGATATTGATGTAGAAGGTGGTTTTGGAGGGTGCTTGCAAGGAAAGTACGTCCACAACCCCCGATAAGTTATTTCCAAATTCAATCGGACTGATTCCATCGAATTGCGTATAACATTCAATAGCACTTTTGGGAAACATGGAGATGTCATTTATGAGCATCCCATCAATATAAGAGTTATCCCCTAAGGAAGATAAGCCTTGTATTTTGTAGGATGAACCGTAATAAAGAGCTGATGAATTGAAGAGCCTAAGTTTATTTATATCTGAGTAAGGCGAGTGCCTAATAGTTTTTCTATTTAAGGATTTGTTGAAGAAGATGGCATGACTCTTTTCGGTTTGATTGGTTTCCTTTAGAGTGTCTTGGGCTGACAGTTGCTGAAGAAAAAGGAGAAAGAAAGATAAAGTAATGAGATATTTTATAGTCTTCATAAGCATTTGATGTACGAATTTAGCTAATATTCACTCATTAGAGATTCGTAGGGAATATGCAATTTGTCGTGCAAGTTGCGAATCATACCTAAACTTAGTTTTCTTTTTTTATTAAGAATTTCAGTAGTTCGGCTCTGGTAACCAATAATTTTTGCAATATCTGTACGAGTCAAATTCATTTGATCCATTCTAAATTTAATAGCTTCGATTGGATCGGGTGCTTCAATTGGATAGTGCTCCTTTTCGTATATATCTATTAAAATTGTGAGCAATTCGGCTTCATCACCTTCCTCAGTATTGATGGTGGCATCAAATATTATATCTAATCGTGCTAATGCACGATTATAGTCCACTTCATTTTTAATAACTTTTATTTCCATAATTCAAATTTTTTCTGAGTTTATTTTATCATATTCTTGATGCGTTCCAATAAATCTAATAAAGACCCATTGTCTTGAATAATTTATTTTTACAATGAGTCTATATTTATTTCCACAAATATTAAAAACGACTCTTGAATCTCCAATAATACTTGCTTTTACATATTCTTCTTTTATTTCTTTTGGAGAAGACCATTTAGATTTTTCGGTTTCAGAATACCACGATTTTAAAGCCTCTTTAGCATCATCATGGACTTCCCAAAATTCACGTAAAACACGCTTTGAAACCACTCTCATATAAAATATTTCAACAAAGATATAAAATAATTACCAATTTGGTATTATTAGATAGTAAAAAAATCTAAACCCCAAAATCATATCCCTTCAAATCCAATTCATCAGCCAACATCTTCATTTCTTGTTGCAAGGCAGGATTCACGGGGACACCTTTATCTTTGCGTTCCATCCATACCATATATTCTTTTTCCCCTGCGGTGAAAATCTGATGCTGCCCGGGCATCTTTTGTGAGGCACGCAGTTGGCGAAGGATGTCTCCGGTGGTATGTTTGAATTCTTCAGGCTCAACAAAAGCGTTGATATCTATGGCAATGAAAAAATGACCTACCGAATAAGGAATCTTCTTTCCGTTGTCGGTACCCATCAACATTTTCATATAGCTACCGGTTTGCAAGGCTGAGGAAAGGATTTCGACCACAGTGGCATATCCGTAACCTTTATAGCCGGAAGTCTCCTCCCCTATGCCTCCCAAGGGCGTCATAGCAGCTTTTTCGGCTACCAAATCTTCTAAAATTTCATCGGGATTGTTTAATGATTTTCCATCGCGGTCAATCACCCAACCGTCAGGAACCGTCTTGCCTTCGCGAGCATACACTTCGATTTTTCCACGCTGACTGACCGATGTGGCACAATCTAATAGAAACGGAAAATTTTCGTCGGTAGGTAATGCAAAGGTAAGCGGATTGGTGCCCAACATGTTTTCGACGCCAAAAGTAGGTGCAATGGATGGGCGCGCATTGGTGCCCGACATGCCAATCATGTTTTCTTTAGCCGCCATCAAGGCGTAATAGCCTGCAATGCCAAAATGGGATGAGTTGCGCACAGCCACCATGCCCATGCCATATTGGTTGGCTTTGTCGATAGCCATTTGCATGGCACGTTTGGAAATGACGTGTCCCATGCCGTCGTGTCCATCTACCACGGCAGTTGTCGGACTTTCGCGAACTACTTCAAACTTGGTGATGGGATTTAAAACTCCGTCTTTAATACGGTCGTAATAGATAGGTTTCAAACGGTTCAAACCGTGAGAATCTATACCCAATTTATCGGCAGTAATCAACACATCAGCAACAATTTTAGCATCCTCAAGCGGAACGCCGCTCTTGTGCAATACGTCAACCATAAATTGCTCCATGGTAGCAAAATCGAAGTAAACAACATTATCATGTATCATAAACTATCTATTTTTTTATGGGAATTTAAAATAAGTCATCAACAAAATCATTGTTTTATTTTTCCCGTTATAAACAAATTTCAATCTATTGTATTCAGGCGGTCCTAAAGATGCACCGATATTATTTGAAAAGCAAAAGCCTTCCGTTGGAATATTGAGTTGATTGGTAGCCAATATGCCATTTTTATCTTCATCGTGAAAAGCAGCTATCGAATAGACCCCTTGAGGGATAGAATCAAATAAAAAAGTACAGGTCAATCCATTTAATGCCATGATTGCCCCTCTGAAAGGTTTGACTCTTTTGGCAAAAGAAGTATAACTGTTGTATAAAGCAATATCTACGTTTCCTTTGGCACTCTTCAAATTTTTGATGATGACAATAATTTTGCCATGCAAGGAGTCGAATTGTGGAATGGAATCCATGGGTTTCAAGAAAGGATTCACATTCTGCTGCGTAGTTATAATAGCTTTATTTATTTCTTTTTCAACTTGATGCATACGCGTATTGAGTGTATCTGCTATAGCATTAGGGTTGTTCTGAGCTATGCAAAAAACAGCAGCAAGGTTAAAAAGGATGTATAGATATGTCTTTAATTTCAAAGTTGAAAAGATATTTTTTACAAAAGTATAAAATTTACACAACTAATTTCAATCCATCATAAGCAAATTCAACATTTTTTGGAAGAAGCTTCGCAACGTCCTCATATTTTCCCATCAAATGACTGATGTGAGTGAGGTATGCTTTTTTGGGTGCAACATCATGAACTAATTGCAACGCCTGCTCCAAATTATTGTGGGAGTAATGATTTTTTATTCGCAAGGCATTCACAATTAAGACATCCAAATTAAGCAGTTTCTCCTTTTCTTCCGGTTCAATTCTATTGACATCCGTCAAATAAGCCATATTCTTCATCCGAAAACCAAAGACTTTTAGATGATAATGGAAAGCTTCAACAGGGATTATATTTATTGTATTTATCGTGAATTCATTATTGGTGACTACATGCTGATTTATTTGAGGCACCCCTGGATATTTCTCTTCTGAAAATGCATACCCAAATTCTCTTTTCACAGCATTCTGCACTTCTTGACGGGCATAGACATCCATGGGACGTTTTTGTTTGTAGTTGAAGGCACGTATGTCGTCCAATCCGCCAATATGGTCTTTGTGGTCATGGGTAATCAAAATAGCATCAAGTTTCGTAACATTTTCGCGCAGCATTTGTTGGCGAAAGTCGGGACCGGTATCAATGACCAATGTCGTATCATCAATTTCGACTAGCAATGATGAGCGTAAACGTTTATCCCGCTCGTCAGAAGACTGACAAGTGCTGCATTCGCATGCAATAATTGGTACCCCTTGAGAGGTGCCTGTTCCTAAAAAAGTTATTTTCATGAATACAAATTTACACTATTTCATGAAATAATTGTAATTTTACGCCATAAATATTTTTTTTATGGAAAACAATTTTCAAAAAATCAATTCGAAAAAGCTAAAGTTTAATGCATTTGAATTGTTAGATAATGATTGGATGCTTGTTACGGCAGGTGTTAAAGACCGATTCAACACCATGACAGCATCGTGGGGTGGATTCGGCATCTTATGGAACAAAGCCGTAGCTTTTGTTTTTATTCGTCCTACACGATTCACATTTCAATTTTCGGAGAAATATGACGACATGACGCTGTCTTTTTTCACTGAACAATATCGCGAAGAATTAAAATATTGTGGTGCGAACTCAGGAAAAGAGGTTGATAAGGTTGAAAAATGTGGATTCACATTGTTCGAGACAGAGTCGGGTGCCATAAGTTTTAATGAAGCTCGTTTGATTTTGGAATGTAAGAAACTGTCTTTTCAGGATATCAATCCTGAAAACTTTTTGGATATGAAACTCAACAACATCTATCCGAAAAAAGATTACCATAGGATGTATATTTGCGAGATTACAAGTTGTTATGTAAAAAAACAGTTCTACGGGAGTTCTATAAATTAGCTTCGCTGAGCTCGCCTATGGCTCGGTTGTCTTTTTCATCGTTGGACTTCAATTTTTAAAATGCTCATTTACCTAAGTAAACTCCGCTTTTAAAAATCTTGTCCGCCTCGAAAAATCTAATTTATTGAACCCCCTCTCTATTCAATCACAATTGGTATTCTTTTAAAAATTACTTTCGGGTATGAATACTAAAAATGGAATATTTCGGTTTTTTAATGCAAGAGAGTAAAAACAAATCAAAGAATTAGCATGTTAACTAAGTTACGAAATTATTTTCTGAAATCAGACCTGAAGAAAGCCTTTGCTAAAAACAGACGTGCCAAAACCATCATCGGCGTTGAACAGGCTAAGTCTATTGGGGTGCTTTATATGGTTGGCGACGAAAAGGATTATATCGCTGCAACGAACTTGTTTGGCGGTTTGCAACAAATGAAAAAGGAGGTACGCACTTTGGGTTTTATAGATTTGAAGGATTTGCCGCACTACTGCTACCCTCGCCTATCCTTTGATTATATAAGCCAACCGACCATGAATTGGTATAAAAAACCTTTTGGTGATAAAATTAGAGACTTCATGAATAAAGATTTTGATATTTTATTGAATCTCGATACCACACAAAACCCATCCCTTACGTACGTTTATGCATTGTCAAAAGCAAAATTCAAAATTGGCATCGAAACCCCAATAAACAAAGCATTCTCCGACCTGATGATTTCCACAAAAAGCACGGTTACTCTGCCCGATTTATTTGAATATATGATGAGCTATATTAAAATGTTTGCTGAAAATAAGTAGGGAAATATTAATTAGCAAGTAAAGCTATTTCAAGTAGTTTATCCTAAAGATTGCTCGCTTTAATTTCAACTAATTCCACGTCATAAATCAGCGTGGCACGTTTAGGAATTTTGTTTTCATCGCCCAACAAACCATAAGCCAAATGCGACGGAATGATTAATTTTGCTTTGTCACCCAAATGCATCAACAAAATTCCTTCTTCCAAACCATTTTCAACTTCGGCTTTACCCAATTCAAATATCTTCAAGCCTTCTGTCTTGGAGTCATAACATTGCAGGCCATTAATCAAACTAACCGAAAAACGAATCACCACCTTATCATTACCTTTTGGTTGATTTCCTTTGCCATTATAGTAAATCTGATACCTCAATCCTGTTCCTGTTTTCAACATCTGCCACTCATGACGTTCCATATAATTTTCTATATCCTCATCCTCTTTTGCCACTAGGGTTTTATTGACTTTAGTAAAATCTTCCTTATACATATCAGGATTTTCAATAGGCTTATTCTTTGTTTGGTTGCCGCATGAAATAAGAATAAATAGCAGAAAAATAAATATAGTCCGTAAGGAATTCTTCATAGGAGCGTAGTTAACTTAGATATTCTTTATATAAAGGTAGAATTGCTAAAAAAGCAACTATTGCTTCATCCAATGTTTTATAGATGTTAGCACCTGATGCATTTTTATGTCCTCCACCTTCAAAATGTTTTCGAGCCATCAAACCCACATTCAAATTTCCAAACGAACGCAATGATAGTTTCACATGATTTGAACGTTCCGAAAATAAGGCAGCTAGCTTCACATCTTTTATCGTAAGTCCATAATTCACGATGCCTTCGCTATCGCCATTCGAAAAATCGAAACGCTTCATTTCTTCGCGTGTGATGGAAATATATGCTGTTGAGTACTCTCCTACTATTGTCAATTTTTGACTCAAACAATAACCTAATAGGCGTAAACGACTTTCAGAAAACGTACCATAAACCAAGCGATGTATCTTCTCACCATTAATATTGTGTTCAAACAATTTAGAAGTCACCGCATATGTATTCGGATAATCGCAATTATAACTAAACGAACCAGTATCAGTTATCAAACCCACATAAATTGCAGTGGCAATATCATTATCAACTTTCGATTCATCGCCCATTGCGGCAATAAAATCGTAAATCAATTCCGATGTTGATGACGTTTGAGTTTGTGAATGTGCCAAAGTGAAAATATCAGTTGGACTTTGATGATGATCAATCAACACCTTCGCTCCCGATGCTTTTAACAACGGCTCCGCAAGCGATTCTGCACGTTCAGCCATATTAAAATCTAAGCAAAAGATGAGTTTTGCATTTGCAAGTAAACTTTCACAAAGGTCTTTCTCTTTCGTTGCTATATTTATTAAATCCGCGCCTGACATCCATTTGTAAAAATCAGGAAAATCACTTGATACAACAATTTCAGGTTTATAATTGCATTTCCGTAAATAATGCCACAGGGCTAACGAAGAGCCGATTGCATCCCCATCAGGATTGTGATGGGTAATAATAACTATTGGTTCGGAAGAAGCCAATAATTCTTTAATTTTAGAGATAAATGTTGCTTCCAAATATTTTTTTGACAAATTTATAAAATTTTACTGTATCTCCAACATTTTGTTTAATTTTACACTTTAAAAAAAACAAACAATTATGACAGGAAATATCACATTAACAATGATTAAGCCATTGGCATTTCGCAATAATGCCTCGGGAAATATTTTATCACGCATCACAGATGCCGGTTTTTGGATCGTAGCAGCAAAAACAATGCAGTTAAGCGTACCACAAGCACAAAAGTTTTATGAAGTTCATAAAGACCGACCTTTCTATAAAAATTTGGTTGAATCTATGACCTCAGGTCCTATCGTTGTTGCCATGCTTGAAAAAGAAAACGCAATAGAAGATTACCGAACACTTATTGGAAAGACCAATCCTGCTGAGGCAGCTGAAGGTACTATCCGACGTGATTTTGGAACAGACATCGAAGCAAATGCTGTTCATGGATCGGACAGTGACGAAAATGCTGCAATAGAATGTGATTTCTTTTTCCCAAAAAGCGAAAGATTTCACAGACCGGGATGATACTCTTTAAAGGTGTTATTCTTATAAAGAATTACAATCTTTTCTATTTCATTTAAAACTGGTACAACATTTTTTGAAGTATTTTCTTCTGTAAATGTTTTACTTTCAGTTTTCTCAATAGGATTAGTGGTATCTTTTGCCTCTTTTTCCGGCTCTTCTTTGGCTATATGCGTAGCCTCCACAACCTTAATTGCCTCTAAAAGAGGTTCAGGGGGCGATGGTATTGCTATTTCTTCAGCTTCAGCTACCACTTCCTCCTTCACCTTAGCTTGGTCTAAGGTAAACAAATCAATTTGCCCGGATTTTAACATCGGTCCGATACCTTGTATCAACCATTCAGAATTGATGTCATTAAACTTTTGCAAGATTTTCAAAATTAGATCAAGGCTAGGTAAATTCCTCCCTGACATAATATGCGACATACTTGAACGCTGAATTCCTATTTCGTCCGCAAACTTTGACGGACTCAAATTTTTAATTTTTAATACTAAAAGAATTCTTTCCACCATAATTACAAAGTTAAATTTAAGTTTACAAAGATACACATTTTTTTATTAACCAATGTTATTTTAATAAGTTTACTTTTGTAATTTATATTTATACTTAATTTATTTAAATTTATAATTCAGTTAATTATTATAATAGATTAAATTATTTGAAAATTATTCAGATTTAATAATTAGTAAAACAATCACACGGCTAAAGCCTTTTTACATTATTTAATTCATAGATATTATGAAATCTTTATATAAAAGAAATGTTATTTAAA
>CAIOYH010000065.1 GCA_903862465.1 uncultured bacterium
AAAAATAAAATCAATAAAAATAATGCTTCAAAAGCCTTGATAATTCAGAGTTTTTACGTTTGCCTGAAAAATATCAATAAAAATAAATTAAAAAAAAATAGCATCCTATTGCTTTATTTAGTACTTTTACTCTCGAATTATTAACCAAATCTTTTTATCATGAAAAAATTTACTTTATCCTTAGTTGCAATTCTTCTTAGTGTATGGTGTTTTGGTCAAAATAAACCTGCCAAGACAGAAGTTTCTTCACTCTTACAGTCAAAGACATCTTTGACTTCAGAAAATCAAAGTTTACAGCAGCCGCAGCCAAAAGTTTTCTATGCTTCAGAGAAATCATCGGCGAAAGCAGATTACATGACACAGAATTTTGATGTCACATGGCTCTCGGGCAGTTGGACGCAAACCATTTTATTGACCGCAAAAACATGGCAACAAAATAACCCATCTGCGACCCCTTTCACCACCGTTGATCCTTCCAACCTTTATTCTGCGATTTGTCCCTACTCCTTGCCGACGGAACTTCAGAACGAATACTTGAAAACACCTAACATCACAGGAACTTCAGGTGCCATCTCTTTGTTTTTAAAGTTTTGGGCAGGCTTTAGTTATAATTGGCTTCCCGCAGGAGGACAAGGTAACCCGGGTGCTACGCTCCGTTGCCTTATCTCCACCAATAGCGGCACATCATGGACCACTCTTTGGGATGCCAACAACACCCCTTTGTTCATCGGTTGGAGTTGGCACCAAATCCTTGTGGACATCACTGCTTATAAATCTGCTCCATTTATGATAGCTTGGCAAGTTACAGGTGCAGATGGTGACCTGATGGCACTCGACAATGTCGCGGTTTACGAACCACCATCAAATGATATAGGTGTTTCCGCAATCACATCACCCTTGACCACGTGCAACCTGCTTTCGTCTTCGGAACCAATAGTAATCACCATCAGTAACTATGGCTATTCGCCCATCAGCAACTTTAATGTTTCCTATAAGATAAACAACAACACCCCTGTCACGGCAAATTACACAGGCACTATTAATGCAGGACAAACCGGTACTTATACTTTCAATGGAGTCAATGGTGCCAATCTATCTGTGGGAGGCACCTATACCATAAAAGCTTATTCTTCATTGGGCGGTGATGTTCTTGCCACCAATGACACAAGCACGAGCGTCATCAAGGTGGGAGCCACTGCCGTGCCTTTTACTATGGGATTTGAAACAACGGAAGATTTAAGCGGATGGACTTTGAACGATGCTAATACAGATACGTATTATTGGGGACTTTACTCTAGTGGTACTTATGCCCATACGGGAACTCAATACATAAGCTATCCCTATAATATGTCGAGTGCCGCGGATGATTGGTTTTGGACAAAATGCACCAACTATACTGCGGGCACCAACTATGTTTTAAAGTTTTGGTATGCACAAGAGTTGTCAGGCTACACCGAAAGTCTTCGCGTGAAGATAGGCAACACCAACTCGATAGCAGCCATGACAACGCAATTGGTGAATTTGCCTAGCATCACAAGTACCGCTTATACCCAATCCATAACCAATTTCACAGTGCCAACATCGGGAGTTTACTACATCGGGTTTCAATGTTACAGCGCCGCCGACCAAGGCGATTTGAACATTGATGATATTAGTGTGGATGTGTATGTGGACGTGAATGAAAACAGTGAAGCAACCAAATACAATGTATTTCCAAATCCTGCAAACGATCTTCTGACGGTAAGTGCTCCTGAAAACATGAAACAAATCACCATTTTGAACACCTTAGGCTCGGTGGTGAATCGTGAAAGCGTCTATGCAAAGACCACAACCATCAACACTTCTACTTTACAGAATGGTATCTATTTCATCCAAATAGAAACTGCAAGTGGTATGATTATGAAGAAAGTTCAGGTGATACGGTAGGTTTATACAAGTTAAAATAAAAAAAGGAAAAGGCTTGTCTCGGAAATGAGGCAAGCCTTTTTTTATACGGATTTGTTTTTTTACTAGGCGGAGCCTATTTTGATATTTTCGATGGAGGCTGATGCTGAACGTGTCGGGCGAATTTTGAAGTTTACTGTTTAGGATTCATCCATTTCCATGCGGGCATCACTTTTATTTCATCGAAAGTATCTTCCTGATCGAAGGTGATAGTCATTCCATTTACTGCACCGGTAGTCTCCATTGCCTTTCTAAGTCCTGTAATTTCTCTTTTCAAGTTATCCTCAGTTACATGCCAACATACCTGTATCGCTTCAACAATTTTTTCATTTTTACGGACCAAAAAGTCACATTCTGCTGTTCCATCATTGAAATAAAGTATATTCGTATTATTTTGCCTCAAATACAAATACACAGAATTTTCCAACATTCTGCCATTATCTTCACTAAAAGATAAACTGTTGGCACGTGCCATACCCGTGTCAATTGCATATACTTTCTTAGGATTCATCAACTGTTGTTTTATTGAAAAGGAGAATCGAGGAACGAAATCAAATAAATAACTTTCTTTCAAATAATCACAATAATCTATCATGGTTCGGACCGATTTTATGCCAATAATTTTCGAAACATTATTATAGCTAATCTCCTTACTCACATTGCTCATCAAATTGACGGCAAGCCTGAGAATTATATGGTCATTTTTGATATGTCGCCTTACGGCAATATCGCGTATCACAATATCGCGAAGCAAAGAGCGTAAATACTCCGTGTTATTTGATTCTAAATACTCAGGAAATCCGCCATTCAAAATATAATTATTAAACGACTCGCTATCGGGTGTTTCATTATTAAAAATAAGATATTCAGAATAATTAAATGGAAACAGTTCGATTTGCAAATGCCTTCCGGTTAACTTGGTTCCAAGTTCTCGGCTCAACATAGATGCATTGGAACCCGTTATATATATCTGCAAACCTTTGTCGTGAGCTGAACGTACAAATTTTTCCCATTCCGGTATATTTTGAATTTCGTCAAATAGAAAACAAGTGGATTTTTGGTCTAAGGCGATTTGCTCTACTTTTTGAAAATCACTTAACTCAAATCCATCCAATCGTGTATCTTCGAAATTTAAGAAGATTAGATTTTTAGTATCCTTCAATAGTTGACGTAAGAGTGTACTTTTTCCGCAGCGCCTCACACCCATTACAACAATGACGCTTTTGCCATTCAAAATTACTTTTTTTTCTCTCTCAATAACCTTTCTTTTTGAGTTAAAGCTGCTACTTTGTTTAATAACTTCTTTAAGAGTATCAATTGTTATCATATTTTTTTTCTGCAAAGATAGCTATTTGTATTTACAATACAAGCTATCTTGTATTGTAAATACAAACTTTAACCAATTTAACCCAAATTCCGCAATAGAAAATAAATGATTATTTTTGCATCAAAATCCTAATGCGTAGCATTAGGAAAAAATGAGTTATGGAATTTGATATATCCTTTACCAATAAAGAGATTACGCCATGGGGCGGAATGGTTTT
>CAIOYH010000066.1 GCA_903862465.1 uncultured bacterium
AAAACCATTCCGCCCCATGGCGTAATCTCTTTATTGGTAAAGGATATATCAAATTCCATAACTCATTTTTTCCTAATGCTACGCATTAGGATTTTGATGCAAAAATAATCATTTATTTTCTATTGCGGAATTTGGGTTAAAGGTTTTGCCTGCGCAATTTCAAAATTCAAGTCATGTTAAATCAGAAGGCTTAGTAAATGCAATGGACAGACAAATATGGGAATTCGCCAAATTGAATGACTTTACTATTGTAACACAAGACGCCGACTTTAATGATTTGAATATATTATTTGGATTTCCTCCCAAAATAATATGGGTAAGAACAGGCAATCTAAAGACTCTCGCTTTAGTAAACATTCTAAAAAACTATCATGATGATTTGCAGAAGTTCATTAATGATAGTAATTACGGTTGTTTTGAGATTTTAAAAGTAACAAAAAAGTCGTAGTTGCTTGTTTTGCAATCAATGAAGCTATGTTTGCTGCTTCACATTCCTATGTTTTTATCCAATCCCAATCAAACCCAACAACACTATAACAATCTAGCCAATTCACCTTGTTCTTATCAATAAATATTTTCAAAACATATAATATGAAATCACAAAATATAGCATTAGATGTTGACTTTATAGGCGGATTAGGAGCATTGACTCCTTTAGAAGAAAAGGCTCTTAGCGAGTTTTTTAAACAAAAAAAAATAACTACAAAAAAATCCGTAGTCAGCAGAAAACTTAGTAAGACGAAAAGACTCAAAGAAACAAGCTAAACTGTTTGAATTTTACCCGTTCGGCTTAGGCTGTGCCAAGTCGCATATATCTTAATAGGCTCTACCAATTTCACAAATGAACGAATCAACCAATTAACCATTCAACAATTTAAGCATTCACCCATTGTTCTTCAATTCTTTTTCTGCGCAAGAGAATATTTTTTAATTTATTGAAGAATTATTTGTAATTTTGTGATGATATTTCAAATATAATAAACAGATTAAATTAATGAGATGAGTTATATACTAACATTGAAAGACAACAAAAAGAAACTATTTTTTCTTCAATTGATGAAACAATTAGATTTCATTGATGAGGTAAAGGAGATAAATCTTACGGCTAATCAACTCAAATTCATTAATGATTTTGAGGAATCAACAAAATATATGGAACTGTCGGAGCAAGGCAAAAAGGAATTCAAAACAGCGCAACAGTTGATAGATGAGCTATAATATCATTGCGTTGCCACCTTTTGAAAAGGAACTCTGTTATGCTAAGTATGCAACTTCCCTCCTTCCTACCCTTTTAGCCTCTCGCTGTCAAACCCAACAACAATATAACAATCTAGCAATTCAACCTTTTATCAAATGACAACAAATGGCAATAAATGACCATGAATGAAATGACCACAAATGACCACAAATGACAGAATCTTCGTCTATATCTTCATCTTATAAAGTTTCTTATGTTCTTCTAAATATTTTTCTTTGTAGAGGAAATACACATTGCCGTTGTGCACTTTAATGTTTTCGATAAAAACAAATTTGGGTATCTGTATGGCGCGTTCCACAGTGCCATGTTGCATATTGATTTCTTTCAACTCGCTGATACCATTCCGTACAAACAAATTATAAGCTTTCAGTTGGCTTCTGTCAATAAACAATTGGTTGGTAAAGCTTCTATCATTTTGAAAACTGATGTTTTGGGCTGCTAAAGTATCGGCTTTCATGCTGTATTTCTCTAATTTGGCTTCCAAAAAATTGAACAGATAAATAGTGTCTGCAATTCTAATATAAGAAGCATTCACTGTTCTCTTCATGATAAGCTCTTGAAAACGTATGTCCTCTTCTTTGCCATCAAAATAAGCACCCCACCTATTGCGAGCAATGTTATCTTGGTCGGAGATGCTCCTGAAACATTTCAGACTGTCGTTGATTTCATCATAATTGAAAAAATTCACTAGCTGATTGCTACAAAGCAGCTGTTTCATAAAATAATAATCGCCCACATGGTCAATAACAACGGAGTTTGTAGCTTCAAATTCTTCGTTGGAGATAGGATTGGCAAGCTTCAGTTCATTATCTTCCGTGGTGATTTCGAAGCTAGTGGTTTTATTTACAAAAAACACTTTGCCATCAAAATCCTTGCACAATTTGACCGCTTTCCACACTGCCAACTGTGAGAGTGTATCACCATTTTGGTTGGTCAAAAGCAGCATGGGCGCCATCATATTGTTATAGTCATAAGCCAACACTATGAGTTTGTCGTCGGAAAATTCATAATCGGTGATATAAAACTTTTTGCTAGTTTTCATTTCGATGGGCACATTTACTATAATATCTACAGGGGCTAATTCGAGTGCTTTGCGACATACAAACACCTCAACGTTTTTGCCCAAAGCCATCACCTGAACCTTTTTGGTGGATCCTCCTAAAATATGAATCTCCAAAACACAGGGCATTGTTTTTGCCTTAATCAAAAAACTCCCTTTTTCGTCCGAAAATGTCTTGTTCGATGTTTCGAGGTTGATGATTTCGGCATTGGGCAATGGCAGATTCGTCAAAGAATCATACACCACACCATGAATAATACTTTCTACTTGTGCCGAACTGTTGAGTTCAACAAGCAGGAAAGCTACCAACAAAATGTATTTTATCCGATTCATAATTTTAAGTGTTTAAGGGCTGCTTTTCAGCTTACACCAAAAAGCAAGCCCGATTAATTTACTATTTTATCTCCTTGAATTCAGCCAATCGAAATATCCCATACTTTCGATAACGATAACACCACCCGTGAAATCACCATAAGCAGCAGGAACACCACCTGTATAAACTGTCATACTGCCAATAGCTCCCGAAGGAATATGCGCTTGTCCGTCTATAGATTTTACTCCATCCACTATATATACGAAATTATCACTTCGTGAACCTCTAAAATAGAGTTCATCGTTTTCCGTAACTGTAATTTCGGATGTCATGGAACTAATAATCTTGTTGATGTTGGTGTTGCCTGCAATATCCTTAAATTGCTTGGGGCGAATGGTAATCTTAGGATCAGGATCAATAATAGGATCCGTGTATCCATAAATGATGGGCATGTTGCCGCCAATTGTAATAACTGCTTCCGCCAAATACATATCATCAATGTAAGTAATCTTGGCAGGGTCAACCGTAACATTGTTAATAATCACCGTTTCCATACCGGTATATTTAATGGTGACGTTGTAGATACCTGCAGAGAGTGGTTTGATGGTGTAATTGCCGTTCAAATCAGATAGCACTCCGATAAGGTTGTCGCCGACCTTTACATAAACACTTGCCCCTGGCAAAGTTTGTTTGTTTTGACTGTCATAAACAGTACCTTTAATTTCTCCCGTATTCTGTCCGAAGACTTGCGCAAAGAAGAACGGGATAAATGCGCAGCATAAAATTAATTTTTTCATGGTTTTTGTTTTTTTTGGTTAGTAATTTAATTGCGAGTACTAAATTACTATAATACGAAGGTCAATGTATAGGTAAATCAGGTAACGGACGGTTTCGTAAAGTTAACGGTAGGTTTTGACAAGTTAACGGTTTTAGGGGATATAAAAAATGTCACAAAAATCAGTCATAAGTACGATTCCTAAATACGAAAGAAATAGTTAAATTTAGTTAATATAACTTCTAATTCATTTTTCTTCTTTAATTTTACCGAAAATAAATTAATTCCACTTTCTATGAAAAAAATATTTGTATTACTCTTTATTAGTTTTCTAAGTTTTCAGTTTAGTTCTGCTCAGATTTATCAGGGAAAAGATGCCGAGAAATACATTCCCGGAAGCCAAATGGTACGTTTTTCAGGTGAAAATGAAAATCCTACCTATGTTAGTCTCAATTATTCGAGTCAACCTAACTTTTTTGAATTGAATGCTTGGTTGAGCAAATCATTCAACACGGGTAATGATTTTGGATTCAATCAGCTTTCAAAAGAAAGTGATGAATTTGGCTACGACCATTATCGCTATCAACAAACTTATAAAAACATTCCCATTCGTGAAGCCGTTTTTTTGATTCATGTAAAATATGGAAAGATAGAATCCTTCAATGGAACTATTTTCTCAAGTCCGAGTGTAGCCAATAGCAAGGTGTTGCAAGCTGATGAGGCACGCAATAAAGCAATTGCTTCTGTCAATGCAGAAACCTATATATGGCAAATCCCTAGCAATGAAAAATGGATACAGGAATACAAAGGCAAAACCGATGCCACCTATTATCCAAGTGCTGTCAACCTAATAATTTATAATGCGAAAGACCATTCGTTCCGTTATGCCTATAAATTTGATGTCTATGCTTTCAAACCCTTGTCTCGCCAAGATGTGTATGTGGATGCTCAAAACGGAAAAGTGCTTTTGACTTTAAACACTTTATTCACGGGTAACTCACATGGAACTGCTGTAACAAAATATAGCGGCACTCAACCTATAACTACAGATTCTCTGTCCACAACTTCCTATCGCTTGCGCGAAACAGGAAGAGGTTTAGGTATTCAAACTTATAATTGTCAAACAACTACCAATTATACCAACACTGATTTCACGGATGCTGATAACTTATGGAATAATAATAATGCAGCGATGGATAATGCAGCAGGAGATGCCCATTGGGGAGCAGAAATGACTTATGATTATTATTGGATCAAGCATGCTCGCAACAGTATTGACAATAATGGTTTTGCTTTGTTGAGCTATGTTCATTATGATGTAGCTTATGATAATGCATTTTGGGATGGAACAAGAATGACCTATGGTGATGGCAGCAATAACGACCCTTTCACTGCTTTAGATATTTGCGGACATGAAATCACTCATGGATTAGATTCCTATACTGCCAATTTGGATTATGCAGCCGAATCAGGTGCCTTGAACGAAGGATTTAGTGATATTTTTGGAACAGCTATTGAATTTTATGGCAAACCAACTTTAGCTAATTGGACTTGTGGGGAAAATCTTGGTTTTGTGATTCGCGACATAGCCAATCCAAATGCTTCACAAAACCCCGACACCTATCTTGGAACAAATTGGGATTTAGCACAAGAAGTTCACCAAAACAGTACGGTTATCAGCCATTGGTTTTATTTAGTAAGCCAAGGTGGCTCCGGTACAAACGATATTGGAAATGCTTATAACGTAACAGGTATAGGCATCACAAAAGCCTCTAATGTTGCTTTCAGGATGCTTACCGTCTATTTGACTAGCACATCGGATTATAATGATGCTCGTTTTTATGCTATCGTTGCTGCCACTGATTTGTATGGCGGATGTACTCCAGAAGTGCAATGCGTAACCAATGCCATGTATGCCGTGGGTTTGGGTTCAGTTTATGTTCCTGCTGTTAGTATTGATTTTTCTGCAAGCAACACGCATTCTTGTTCTGCACCCAATCTAGTTCAATTTACGAATTTAAGTACCAACGCAACAACATATACTTGGACTTTTGGCGATGGCGGCACAAGCACCCTTGCCAATCCTTCACATTCATATACTACCACAGGGAATTTCAACGTAAAGTTAAAAGGTGTTAGTTCAGGATGTGGTTCAGATTCTTTAACAAAGACTGCTTTTGTGAGCATTTCTTCTTCCAATTCAAATACAGCTTCTGTACCCACGACAGGTACAGGACAATCTCTCACCTGCTGTACAGGAACCCTCTACGACAGTGGTGGAACGGGCGATTATTCTAACACAACAGATGGAAAAGTGACTATAGCACCCGCAGGAGCATCAGGTGTCACCTTAACTTTTAGCTCGTTCAATTTCGAATCAGGCTATGATTATCTTTATGTATATGATGGACCCACTACAGCTTCAACCTTGATAGGGCAATATGATGGCACTACCTTGCCTAATGGTGGTGTCATTCAATCATCAGGTGGTTCAATTACACTTCGTCAAACTACTGACCAAGGTGTTACAGGCTCCGGCTTTCAATTGACATGGCAATGCAGTTTACCAACAGCTCCTCCTCAAACTAATTTTTATGCTAGTGAACTCTCTACTTGTTCAGGTGTGGTTCATTTTCATGACATAACCGTTAATGGACCTTCTACATGGCTATGGAAATTTGGCGATGGCGGTACTTCAACACTACAAAATCCTGTTCATGCTTATCAAGCAAATGGAGTTTATACTGTAAGACTTAAAACTACCAATGGATTTGGCACAGACTCTACAGTAAAAACAAGTTATGTTACAGTTGCTAATCTGCCAACTTTGCCTACCGTTACGCCTGATAGTGGCTGTAATCCCCATTCATTAACTCTTTCAGCAAATGCAGGTAGCGGTCAACTCGATTGGTATGATGCAGTCACAGATGGAACCTTGCTTCATACAGGATCTACCTATACAACTCCCATTTTGACAACAACTACCACTTATTATGTGGAAAACAAAATGACCACTACTTCGCAGTATGTAGGAAAACTCGACAACACTGGTGCAGGTGGTAATTACAATAATGCTAGTAACGTACATTATGAAATTTTCAACTGCTATTCACCCGTTACCTTAATTTCAGTAGGTGTTTATGCTCAAGGTGCTGCTGACAGAACTATTGTGCTGCGCGATTCGAGTCTAACTGTCCTTCAGTCATTAACTGTTACTATACCGGATGGTGCTAGCCGTGTCACCCTGAATTTTCCTATACCAGTCGGTTATAGTTATCAATTAGCCTGTACAGGAACTCCTAACCTATTTCGCAATAACAGCAACTCAGGCGTCTATCCATATTTGCTCCCCGGATTCATAAAAATCACTGAATCGAGCGCTTCCAAACCTCCGTATAACTCCAATGGAAACTACTATTATTTCTACAATTGGGAAGTGAAACAACCTGAATGTTCTAGTCCAAGAGTGCCGGTAGTTGCCACCATCAACGATTGCAGCGGCATAGCCGATATTAATCAAAACCCCACATTGAATATTTATCCAAATCCTGCTCACGATTTATTATTTGTTGAATTCAATAGTAAGACAGCCGAAACATATTCTATTTCCATTCATGATGTCATTGGAAAAACTTTACTCACTAATAATTTAGACGCCGTAAATGGTTTCAATAAGTTTAAGATTTCTTTGAGCGATTTTGTGCCGGGTGTTTATTTCATTAGTTTGAAAGCCAACAATCAAAACATCGTTCGAAAAATTGTGATTGATTAATGGATAGATTTGCGAACTAGTAAATAAGTCTATCTTTTCTACCATTAAGGCAAGAGGCATAACGTAACATCGAGACATTGCTTGATGTTATTTTATGTTGGTATAGTGCTAGTGTGTTTTTCTTTATTCTATATTAATGGTATTCCAAGGTATTCATTCCTTGTAATGCAAATCAATTCATTCAATATTGTACTCAAAAACTATTATCTTTAGCTGATTATCTTTATTTTTATGATAAACTTTGATGTTATAGTGATTGGTGCAGGGGCTTCAGGCATCATGTGTGCCGGACAAGCTGCACTCAATGGAATGCAGGTATTGCTTTTAGAGAAAATGCGTATGCCGGCTTGCAAACTACGTATAACAGGGAAAGGCAGATGCAACATCACCAATATAGCAGAAAAGGCAGTTTTCATGCAGCACATTGGTCCTGACAATAGATTCTTGCATAATGCATTTGGTACTTTTTTCTCTCAAGAATTGGTGGAGTTTTTCGAGAGTATCGGGGTAAAAACCAAGAGAGAACAAGGGGGAAGAGTTTTCCCGCAAAGCAATAGAGCAATTGAGCTTACAGAAGCTCTTGTAAAATGGGTTCGAAAAACGGGTGTCAGTTTGCAATGTAAAACAGCAGTAAAAGATATTCTCATTGAAAATGAGCAGGCAGTAGGTGTGATAACACAAGACGGCAGAAAGATATTTGCAAAATCCATTGTAATTGCCACGGGAGGAAAATCCTATCCTGCAACAGGTTCAACTGGGGATGGATACAACTTTGCCTCTAAGATAGGTCACACAATCGCATTGCTACATCCATTGTTGGTTCCGCTTCGCTCTGATGAAAATTTCATAAAAAGTCTCAGTGGTTTGCATTTAAAAAATATTGCGGTCAATGTTTTTGTCGAAAACATAAAAAAACATGAGGCATTTGGCGAATTGGAATTTAATGATTTTGGCATTGAAGGACCAATTGTACTTTCATTAAGCAGGAAATGCCTCCACGATATTGTTGCCAAGAAAAAAATGGTTTTTGTACTAGATTTCAAGCCTGGCTTATCAGAACTACAATTAGACAATCGTTTGAAACGGGATATAGATACTGTGGGTAAAACCGCTTTATATGATCTATTGCGAGGCTTAATGATGCATCAGTTAATCAAAGTGTTTGTTCAACGACTTGGAATCAGTCAAGATAAAAAGTGTGGGCAACTTACTTCCGCAGAGCGCGAGAAAATATTAAAGCTATTGAAAAATTTCAGCATAAGTATTACAGGGCATGGTAACTATGATCGTGCGATCATTACAGGAGGTGGTGTTTCAACAAAAGAAATTCACCCGAAAACTATGGAATCAAAGTTGGTTCAGAACTTGTATTTTATTGGAGAGGTTTTGGATTTGGATGCAGACACAGGTGGTTATAATCTACAAATTGCATTTTCCACAGGATATTTGGCAGGAATATCTTTAAAAAAATAATGTTTCTTACCGTATTAAAATAAAAAACCTCCGAAATTCGGAGGTTTTCAATTTATTTCTTAACCTGTGCTTTTTTCTTTTCTTTAATACGGGCTTTCTTACCTGTCAAATCTCTCAAATAGAAGATACGTGCTCTACGAACTGCACCTCTTTTGGTCACTTCAATTTTATCAATAAAAGGAGAGGCAATTGGAAAGATTCTTTCAACACCAATATTACCTGACATTTTGCGAACTGTAAAAGTTTCTCTAGTACCTTCACCCGAACGTTGAATCACAACGCCTTGAAATTGCTGGATACGTTCTTTGTTTCCTTCTTTAATTTTATAACTTACAGCGATAGTGTCACCTGCTTTAAACGCTGGATATTGAGGCAAAACATTATATTTGTCTTCAATGAATTGTATTATTTCTCTATGGTTCATGGCAATATTTTTTGAAATTGGAGTGCAAAAATACACATTTTTTTTATATTACAACACAGAAATCTATTTTTTTATTAAAATTTCTTTGAGAAAATATTATTCCGACTCATTATACATGTCCGGACGACTATGTTTTGTGCGCTCTAAAGCTTTCTCATAACGCCATTTCATAATCTCATTATCATTCCCAGATAACAAAATATCAGGCACTAACATCTCTTTAAAATTTGCAGGACGCGTATAAACAGGTGGTGCCAATAAGTTATTTTGGAAAGAATCGGACAAAGCAGAAGTTTCATCACCTAAAACGCCAGGAATAATACGAATAATACTATCGCAAAGAACTATGGCAGCCAATTCGCCTCCCGATAAGACATAATTTCCAATAGATATTTCCCGAGTAATATAATATTGTCTCACCCGTTCGTCAACACCTTTATAGTGTCCACAGAGAATAATTATATTGTCAAATGTTGAAATTTGATTGGATACATTCTGATTCAACAATTCACCGTCAGGGCTAGTATAAATTATTTCGTCATAAGTTCGTTCTGCTTTCAGGGCATCAATGCATGCCGCTATAGGTTCAATCATCATCACCATGCCCGCACCGCCTCCATAAGGATAATCATCAACATTTTTATGTTTGTTGGTCGAATAATCGCGAAGATGATGAAAGTGGATGTCAACAATTCCTTTCTCTTTGGCTCTCTTTATGATAGAGTAGGAAAAAGGACTCTCGAATATCTCCGGGAAAATGGTAATAATATCAATACGCATCGTCTTTATTTTTTTACAAAAATAGTTAAAAAAACGATTTTATTGAAAATAAATTTTGTCATTATTTATAATATGTCTAAATTAGCGCCCTTAACCAAAGCAAATGACTTTATTAGAACTTAAAAAAATCGGGGAAACAGCTGAAATCGTAAAGATTAGAGGAAGAGGAGCCTTCCGCAGACGGGTGATGGAAATGGGATTGGTGGTAGGAGAAACCATTTCCTTGGTTCGGAAAGCGCCCATGAAAGATCCGGTTGAATATGAAATAAAAGGGTATAAAATTATTTTACGAAATAGCGAAGCGAAACTTATAGAAATAGACACCGAAAGCGTTCAAAAAGAAAAGAACGTAAATTTCGAGACACAGGTGTTGAGTTCACAAAATAAAAAGACCACACACGCTTCGAAGAGTTTTACCTTAGCACTTGTTGGCAATAACACATCGGGAAAGACTACGATTTTTAATTATTTCACGAAACAAAATGAACGTGTTGGGAATTACGCCGGGGTTACAGTGGAGGTGAAGAAGTTTCAGATTGATTATTTGGGATATAAAATCGAAATCATTGATTTGCCCGGTGTGTATGCTTTATCCGGTGAGCAACTTCAGAATCATACACTGCGGGATTTGCTATACGATTCATTGCCCGACGTGATAGTGAACGTGGTGGATGCTACCAACCTGGAACGTGGACTATACCTTACAACAGACTTGATAGATTCGGACATGAAAGTAATCATGGCACTGAATATGTACGACGATTTCACTCGAAATAATAGCGTTCTGGATTACGATATGTTTGGCAAACTGACCGGAGTGCCCGTGATACCCGTGACTGCTGTTAAATCAAAAGGATTAGACGCGTTGCTTGGTCGCGCTATTGAAGTTTACGAAGACAAAAACCTTGACTTACGCCATGTTCATATCAATTATGGAGACCAATTGGAGGAATCTATTCGCACAATTCAATCTCAAATCAAAACAGATGGCAACTCAGAGTTGACCACTTTAATTTCGAGCCGATTTTTAGCCATCAAATTGTTGCAAAACGACACCATTTCGTTGGAACAAGTGAAAGCTTGCGAAAATTTCTTTCAAATCGTTCAAGTGGTTGGAAAGGAAAAAGAGCATATTGAAAAATCCTACTCGGTGAGTGCAGAACAATTGATAGCCGACTATAAATACGGTTTCATCAATGGTGCTTTGAAGGAGACATTGCAAACCGCGAAAGAAACAAAGAGCACTACGGAGACCCTAGATGCCATACTGACACATAAACTTTTCGGTTTGCCGATATTCTTTTTCTTTATGTGGGTAATGTTTTCAGCGACCTTTAAATTTGGCAGTTACCCGATGAGTTGGATTGAATATGGCGTGAATCTTATTTCTACATTCGTGGCACATATCATGCCTGCCGGCACCTTAAAAGATTTGCTCATAGATGGAATTATCAGCGGGGTGGGCGGTGTTTTGGTTTTTCTACCTAATATATTATTGTTGTATTTCTTTATCTCCTTGATGGAAGAGACGGGCTATATGTCGCGAGCGGTGTTTATCATGGATAAGTTTATGCATAAAATTGGGCTGCACGGAAAATCATTTATCCCGTTGGTGATGGGCTTTGGCTGCAATGTGCCTGCCATTTTGGCAAGCCGCATCTTGGAAAACAAAAAGGAACGCATCATCACCATATTAATTAATCCCTTCATATCGTGCAATGCGCGTTTACCTATCTACATATTATTTATCACGGCTTTCTTCCCTGAGAGTTCGGGCAGCGTTTTGTTTGCTATATATTTCACGGGAATCATCATCGCGATTCTGACGGCTTTGTTGTTGAAAAGATTGATGAAACGGACGCACGACAATCCTTTTGTGATGGAGCTCCCCCCCTATCGAACACCTTCCGGTAACATGATTATGAAGAATATGTGGATTAAATCGGCACAATATCTGAAGAAAATTGGCGGTGTCATTCTCATAGCTTCTATCATCTTTTGGGCGTTGAGTTATTTTCCCATCCATGTGAATTATGCACGGAATTATCTGCAGGAAATTACCAATATCAATCAAAGTTTCACGCATGAGCAAAGCAAACTTGCGCTATCAGATACGGCACACATCCATCTGCTGCAACAAAATAAAGAAGCTGCATTAAAAGCGGTGTTGTTGGCTCAAAGAAGTGAACATAAAGAACTCTCTTATTTAGGCATGTTCGGACATTTTATCGAACCCGTCATCCGTCCCTTGGGTTTCGATTGGCGTATCGGCATCAGCATCATTGCAGGCATTCCCGCCAAGGAAATTATTGTGAGTAGCTTGTCGGTTTTGTATCAGGTGGATAATAATGCCGATGTCCACAACAAATCCTTGGTGAAACGCATACAATCGCAAACGTATCAGGCGGGCGAACATATAGGAAAGAAGATTTTTAATCCCGCTATTGCCCTTGCTTTTATGATTTTTGTTTTGCTTTATATACCTTGCATCGGCACCTTGACTGCCATAGTGCGCGAAACGGGAGATTGGCGTTGGGGTTTGTTCACCGCTGTTTATTCTTTTGCTTTAGCATGGATATTATCTTTTGCGGTGTTTCATATTGGCAGCATCTTCTTGAACTAAAGCTAAAAACTTGATTTGACATGACAACACCTAACCTAATCTATCGGAAATGACACAGCTAATCATATCCTTGGGTATAGTTTCTATCGCGCTTGGATGGACGATTTATTTATTTGTACAAAGGTGGCGTAAACCTAAGAAGAAAGAGGACGACTGCACCGGTTGCTCTTCAGATTGTGAGGGTTGTATTTTTCATCAAGAGTTGCAGCCGCCAAAAAAGAATCCATCCACATAGGCTTCTTCATTATTTATAAAGAAAAAAAAACTAGATTTTTCCTTAAAAATGATTCAGAATGCTCTCTTTTTTTATCAGATAATCTAACAAAATGCCCACTACTAATCCAATGGCATAGCCGTAAGGGATTAGGAAAGCGATGAGCGCCACCACAAAGGAAACCACCAAACATTTGCGCGAGGCGGTGATATCTTTAATAAAAAACATCAGCGAAAGCGCTTCAAACAAAAGGATAACACCCAAGATGGGTTTGGGGAAAAACAGCACGAACTCCGAAAATCCTTTAGAAAAAAACAAGCCTATCGTCAAAAATAAACCGCCATAAAGGACTACCGAGCCGCCCGTTCTACCTCCAAATGTATGATGCCCCACGATGCCGCCTGCACCATGACAAGTCGGAATGCCACTAAAGAAAGGATTCAAAATATTCATCAAAGAATACGTATAACCAATTTTGTTTACCGTTAAGCGTTTCTCGGGAAACAAATCGCTGACGGTTTGTCGGGTGGCAATCACCGAATTGGACAAAGAAAGCGCTATTTGTGGGATAACCAACACCAAAAATCCTGTTAGCATGTCGTTGGTTTTCGGAATGTGAAATATAGGCAGGCTGATACTAATACTAGCGAAGAGTTTCGGGAAATCCATCGTAAAAAAACAAGCATACACAATGCCAAGCAGCACCACAAAGAGTGCCGGCGGGAACCTTTTGTTGCCAATGAGGCGGATGGTGAGCAGAAAACCCAAGCCGGCAATGATGTAACCGTTTACGCCACCCGAAGGTAGGTAGTCTTTGAGTGCAAGGCTTGCCAAACTTAAGCCGAGACCAAACTGTATGCCGCGAACCACACTTTTAGGGATGATTCTCACGAGCCATTTCAATAGGTTGGTGGTGGTGAGGATGACCATCAACACCCCAATAACCAAACCCGCGCCGTAGAGCATATCGCCCGACAGCTTTTGCGCAATCATCAGCACCGCCATAGCTTTGAGGGGCTGCACGGGCATCGGGATACCGTAGGTGATGCCTGTCAATACCTGCATGATACCAAAAAGAATGAAACTGCTGGCGGGGTCGAGGCTGCAGGCAGCTATCATGCCCACTATCAGCGGCAAATCGGTGCCTATGTCGCCAAAAGCACCCGAGAGCTCGTTGCGATTGAACAAGATTTTGTTATGAAATAGGTTTATGTGCATCGAAATGCAAAAGTATAAATAAGTTATGAGATGTCCAAAAAATCATTCACGCTTACCTATTATATATATAGTTATAAAAATGGTTCTCTTGAGATGCGTACTCCCGCAACGCAACTTCATGGAAAAGCATGGAATACTTTTTATTTTTTGTTGAAGAGACACACATTCAATACGATGAGTAATTTTAATCTCTTTATAGCCCATGGAATTACCAATTTGGCTGAGCAAATTACAAATCCGCTTGAGCAAATTATAAATTTGGTTGAGCAAATTACAAATCCGGTCGAGCAAATTATAAATTTGGTTGAGCAAATTACAAATCCGGTCAAGCAAATTACCAATTTGGTTGAGCAAATTATCAATCCGGTCGAGCAAATTACCAATATGGTTGAGCAAATTATAAATCGGGTCGAGCAAATTACCAATTTGGTTGAGCAAATTATAAATCTGCTTGAGCAGATTACAAATAGCGTATTTTCTTTTTGGGATTAAAACTCTAGAATTTATAATTCCAATACTGGAACTGATAATTCCAACACTGGAACTGATAATTCCAACACTGGAACTGGTAATTCCAACACTGGAATTGGTAATTCCAACACTGGAATTGGTAATTCCAACACTGGAATTTATAATTCCAACGCTGGAATTTATAATTCCAACACTACAATTTATAATTCCAACGTTGGGATTGTAAATTTAAGGTTTTTGACTACATGTTCAATTATCTAAGCATCCCTTCTTGTTGTCACAATAGTATATGTGTTCCGATAAAACAATCGCGCCGCCACTCGTGTGCAGAACTTTTATAAACAGACATATAGGTGAGTTCATAGCGGAGGAAAATCTCGCATCGGTTTTTAATTTTATAGGCAGCTTCCGGCAAAATGGCGAAGGAAATTCCATTCACATAAAAGCGTGTCCATAAAGGCAGGTGATACGAAAGATTTTTGTAAGAACCATTTCCCGCCAAGGAAAGCAAGGGTTCGACACTGCTACGAGCATCGCTGCGTTCGTCGTGAACCAATCGCAATCGGGCATCAAGACCTACGCCTGCGGAGAAATAAATGGGCTTATTTTGCTTCGCGAAAACATATTCCACACAAGGCGTCAGGTCGTAAGCCGAACGACTGTAAAAATACAAAGTGCCATAAGAACGCATACGAAACGAGAACCGTAAATGTACCTTTTTCAACACAGGAGAAGCATAACGCAAATCGGTGATGGGATAGAGATAGCGGTTGCGATAGCTACCAAAATCCACGGTGATTTGATGATGGGTGAAATCGTTGCGCTCTTGTGCAGATACAAGCCTACAACATGCAAGAATACTCAGGGTGATGAGGAATTTTCTCATGGCGAAACTTCTACATAAGACGTTCCAATTTTAACTTCATCAAAATAAACAATGTTGGTGTGTTGGGTGTTATCTTTCCCTCGGTATTGCCCGAATTTAAAGTAGTTGCCCTCTTTAGAAAACACATTCGGGTTGTAAAATTTATGGTCGCTCCCGTTGAAAGGCGTGAAATAATTGCCATTGAGCCAAGCCTCCACATACGCTTTGTCATCATCACTCCAAAACACATGAAACACCATATCATACCACTGCCCCTTTTGAATAGGCTGCGCATCGCCGACTAAAAAATTCTGACTGTTGGAGTTCGGATTGTTGTTCATTTTCAGTTGCAAAGCGCCATCCACGTATGTCAGATGCATGGGGGGCGACGAACCATGCAACACAGGCGAAGCACTCCAATCCTCTCCTTGCAAATAGTTGGGCACATCTTGCCACTGACACAGCAAATTGTAAGCCGCATCGCTGTATGCCGTATCTATCATAAAACTCAAGCCATAATACACCTCCGTTTTATATTTAGCACAATTAAAAACGGCAAGCTCGGATCTATACCCATTGTTTATGTAATCATCGGGGCGCAAGGTGTTTTTCAAACTATAATTTCCTTTGCGGGAAGGGCTGCTGACCACTATGGTGTTGACCGAAGTGTCGGGCACCAAGAAATGGAAGCCTTGCAGATTGCCTGTTTCGAAGTCGCCCACAAAATGGTTGAAGGGCTGATTGGGTTCTGACGTAGGCACCTTGCCGCAACTCATCAGGAAAGAGAGCTGCGCGAGAATGATAATGTTACTAAAAGAAAACTTTTTCACCATATCCCTGTGATTCATCTTTCTTACAAAAAAAATAAAATGAAGTTCAAGGATACGCGAAAGCAGCTATGCATTACTTATGGATATTTCAGGGAAGAAGCCTTTACGGAATTACCACGGGGAAGTCATAATCGAAGGAGAGAAAGTGTTGTTCACCTACGATTTGCGTCATGAAGTCGTTGAAGGCATCGCTGAATTGAAATTTATTCACATCATAATACACCTCCGCCAAAGGCATGTTGCCAATAGAGCCCATGTCCACCGAAGTGGTGTTAAACTCTTCCAATCCTTGAAATTTCACGATGCTTTTCATCACAGGCATCTGACCATATTGATTGCTCAACAACAAATCCACCACCTTATCGGCAAGGGTTTGCGTCAAACGGCGGTCATAAAGCCTACATTCTCCTGCCCTTGCATAATAGCCTGAAATTTGTGCACGCGCTTCTATCTTCAATTTGTTGGTGATTTCCGAAGCTATCACGCCGCTGATGCCACCAAAGCGAGGATGTCCGTATTCGTCCACTTCCGAACTTGCATACACCACATCCAACTTGTCCTTCGCCTCGTCGTACCAACGAACGCCTTCGGAAACAGCGATGATGAGGGCTTTCTTTTTGGAGGTCATATACGCTTCTTTCACGCGTTCGAAAAAGAAATCTTTGCGTTCGCGGGTGATCTCATACTCGGGAATTAAGGCGATATCGGCTCCGCCAAAGGAGGCACTGCCCGTCAACCATCCGGCGTCGCGTCCCATAACTTCCAACACGATGATGCGCGAATGCGACTCCGCTGTGGTGCGCATCCGATGGGTAAACTCCATGATGCCCTTGGCTGCCGAAGGGAAGCCCGGACATAGCACTGCTTCGATTTCGGTTCCATTATAATGATGCATACTACGCGTACGCAAGTCGTTGTCAATAGTTTTGGGGAAACCGATGACGGGAATTCCTTCTTGCAAATACAAACGTTTGGCAGCGCCATTGGTGTCGTCGCCACCGATAGTTACGATGACGTCAATTTTATAACGTTCCAAATTGCGTAATATCTGCGGAACACGGTCTTCAGGATTTTTTTTCGAAGGAAAAGGATTGGTGCGGCTCGACAACAAAGCTGTTCCGCCATAAAACCCATCATAGGGCTGATTCGAGAGGTCAACCACATCGCCATCACCCAACAAACCCTTCCATCCTTTGCGGATGCCATAGACCTTGTATCCTAACACCGACGCGCGATTGCGGATGGATTCTATACTTGAATTTAATGCGGGAGTGTCACCGCCACCGGTCAGAATTGCCAATGTTTTTCCGTGAAATAATTTCGTGTTTTGACTCATGTTTTGTATTTTTCAGCAAAAGTAGTATTTTAGCGTGAAAGCCAAAAGATATTTGGATATTTTTTTTAATTTGTTATCACCCATATAAGTTCTAAGTGCCTAAAGTACTTCGAGTGCCTAAAGTACTTAAAGTTCTTAGAGAACTTTGAGTTTTTAAGTTATTTGGAAGCATTTATATTTGAAACATTAAGCACTTGAATTCCTTGAAGTACTTTAGGCACTTTAAGTACTTTCTCAAGAAGTGCCTAAAGTGCCTAAAATGCCTAAAGTACTTAAAGTTTGTTTAGTTCATAGAGTTTTCAAGTTATTTGGAAGCATTTATATTTGAAACATTAGGCGCTTGAATTCCTTGAAGTACTTTAGCACTATAAGTACTTTCTCAAGAAGTGCCTAAAGTGCCTAAAATGCCTAAAATACTTTAAGTACTTCCTCCAAAAGCTCCCAAAATCTTTCCCGCTAACACCTGCGCATGTTTCAGATTTGATTCCACTGTCAAACCGGCAATGTGGGGTGTGAGGATGACATTATCAGCATGTATTAAATACTGAAACGGTTCCGGGAATTTATCTACGCTAAGCTGTTCAAAAGATTGCGACTCATATTCTATCACGTCCAAACCTACTCCCAACAGCTTGCCACTTTTCAGATTTTTGACCACATCTTCGGTGTTGACAACCTGTCCACGCGCGGTGTTGAGTAGAAAAATATTTTTCTGAAAAGCGTTGAGGAAAGCATCGTTCACCATATAATGTGTCTCCGCAGTCAAAGGCACATGCATGCTCACGATGTCGGCTTCGGCGAACACCTTATCCAAAGATTTTTCACACACATAATCATTCGAATAGTGGGTTTTATATTTGTCGTAGGCTATCACATTTATGTCGAAGCCATTCAAACAACGGGCAAAGGCACTGCCCATATTGCCATATCCAATAATGCCAAGGGTCTTTCCTGAAAGCTCTGTGCCTCGGTTTTCTTCACGATTCCAAATGCCTTTTCTCACTTGTTGGTCGGCAGTGTGGAGTTTATGCATGAGGTTGAGCAAGATGCCAAGCGTGTGTTCGGCTACGGCTTGTCGGTTTCCTTCGGGCGAATTAAAACATGGTATATTTTTCTGTTGGAGATACGCCACATCTATGCTCTCCATGCCCGCACCCACACGCGCCACAAATTTCAAACGCGGTGCTTTGTCAATGATTTTCCTATCAATCACAAAGCGGCTGTTGATTACAATGCCTTCATAATCTGCAATGATATCTTCAAGTTCCGTAGCATCTTTCAAGATATGAATCTCGCACTGATGTTGCGCTTTTTGCAATTCATGGAACAGATACTCGTGAGTTTTGGTGGCAATAAGGATTTTCATATTATCATTTATGGATACAAAATTACTAAAAATTTGATTGCCGAATACATCTATCATAAATAGAAATGAAAATATTGCCGCTTTCTTCGTATCTTTGCATTCTATGATGAAACAGGCGACGAACACAGATTGGCTTCCGATAAGCAAAGAAGAATTAGAAAAAAGAGGATGGGACTATGTGGATGTCATCATCGTGAGCGGCGATGCTTATGTGGATCATCCAAGTTTTGGTCATGCGATGATAGCGCGATTGATAGAGCATGAGGGCTTTCGCGTAGCCATTTTGCCGCAGCCCAATTGGCGCGATGATTTGCGCGACTTCAAAAAGTTGGGCAAACCGCGTTTGTTTTTTGGCATCAGTGCCGGCTGCATGGATTCGATGGTGAATCACTACACGGCTTTCAAACGTTTGCGTTCCACAGATGCTTACACGCCCAACAACGTGGCGGGTTTTCGTCCCGATTATGCCACGGTGGTCTATAGTAAAATACTCAAGCAATTGTTTCCCGATGTGCCCGTCCTCATTGGCGGGGTGGAAGCTTCCCTGCGGCGATTTACGCATTACGACTATTGGTCGGACACTTTGAAGCCTTCCATTTTGGAAGATTCGGGCGCCGATTTGCTCATTTACGGCTCGGGTATCGTGCCGCTCAAAGCCTTGTTGAAACATCTGAAAGCAGGCGGCACCATGCAGAACGCGCATCATATCTCGCAAATAGCCTATCTCACGGATACGCATCCCCATCTCGAAAAAGAAAGCTTCTTGCCGCTGCCTTCTCATGAAGAATGTCTGAAAAGCAAACATCGCTTTGCGGAATCCTTCAAAATTATAGAAATAGAATCCAACAAACTCAAATCAAAGACGCTTGTGCAGCCCATTGGGCAGCGACATTTGGTGGTGAATCCCCCCTACCCGCCCATGAGCGCCGACGAATTGAATGCAGGCTACGATTTGCCCTACACCCGCATGCCCCATCCGCGTTATACCAAACGGGGAAGCATTGCCGCTTATGAGATGATACGCCATTCGGTCAACACCCATGTGGGATGTTTTGGCGGCTGCAGTTTTTGTTCCATCAATATGCATCAGGGCAAGTTTGTCTCGAGCAGGTCGGAGGCGTCTATCCAAAAAGAGGTGGAAGCCGTGGTGGCTATGCCCGATTTCAAAGGCTATTTGAGCGACTTGGGCGGTCCGTCGGCGAATATGTATCGGATGCAGGGCACGAAACTGCATCTGTGCGAAGCCTGTGCCCGCTTTTCGTGTATCTATCCGCGCAAATGCAACAACCTCAACGATAATCACAAGCCTTTGATAGATTTATATCGCAAGATGAGCGCTTTGGCGGGCATCAAAAAGGTGTTTATCGGCAGCGGTTTGCGCTATGATATGTTTATCGGAAAAAAAACGGAGGACGACCAAAAGAATCATTACACGGAGTACTTCCGCGAGGTGGTCAGGCATCATGTGTCGGGGCGGCTGAAGGTGGCGCCCGAACACACGTCGGATAAGGTGTTAGCCGTGATGCGCAAACCCTCCTTCGAGGTGTATAAACAACTGCGCGAACAGTTTTATGCCATCTCCGACAAAGCAGGACTGAAACAGCAGTTGATACCCTACTTCATTTCGAGCCACCCGGGCTGCACCATCGCCGACATGGCTGATTGCGCCCTCGAAACCAAGAAAACAGGCATGCAACTCGAACAGGTGCAAGACCTAACGCCCACACCCATGACGCTTGCCTCGGTGATGTATTATACAGGCATTGACCCCTACACCCAACAGAAACTCTTCGTGGCACGACACATAGAAGAAAAACGCCATCAGAAACTTTTGTTCTTTTGGTATATGCCCGAAAACAAACAAGAAATCATCCGCATCCTGAAACTCAACAAACAGACGTATTTTGTTCCGAAGCTGTTTGGAGGAAAATGATTTTTGATTTGAGATTTTTGATTTGAGATTTTAAGATATAGTGTTCCTTGTGTATTTACCTTGTGTCCTTTGTGGTAAAGAAAAAATTTAACCACAAAGAGCACAAGGATTTTCACAAAGAACACTAGGAAAAAACAATCCAACAATAGAACGATTTGTATAAAGGACTGATTAATAATATATTCAGAAAATATCAATTGTATAAAAACTACTACAATTCCATTCTTCCCCGTTTGCAACCTGAATGGCTCCAAATGCAACCTGAATTCCTTCAAATGCAACTTGAATTGCTCCGTTTGCAACCTGAATTCCTCCGTTTGCAACTTGAATTGCCCCGTTTGCAACCTGAATTACTCCAAATGCAACTTGAATTGCTCCAAATGCAACCTGAATTGCTCCGTTTGCAACCTGAATTGCTCCGTTTGCAATATGAATGGCTCCGTTTCCAATATGGAAATCAGAAGAATGAAATCGGAGCAATTTTTTATTAATATAGTAAGATTAGAAAACCTGTTATTAAGAGCCAAAATCAAGTTCTATCAAACTCAATCACAGAAAGTTCTATCCTAAAAATCTAAAAAAATACTCGGTTCCAATCGCGAGTTTTTTCTAAGAAAGGAATTTTTGATCCATTTTCTTTATATCTATTCAAAGCTTGTGCATAGAACTTTTGTGCTTCTTTCAGAAAAAACAATCGGGTTTCAGCATCAATTTTAATCACGTCAAGACCATCATAAAACTCTTCTCCATTGTCGCCAAGCAACAATTGGCATGTGCAATCTAAAAAAAGTAGAAAAAGTATAGCTTGTCTATTATTGAGAATAGTTTTTTCCCTCGCCAACTTCATCATTCTGTGTTTAAGCGTGATTAACTGATTAATACCAACAATTTCATTCAGCACCTGCTGATTGCGAATATGGTCAAAATTTGGATTCGTAAAAAGTAATTGTTCCATAACATTCACCATGGTAACCCCGAGTAATTCAATTAGTCCTGAATTGGTAATGTTGAGTACAGGAGCATACATATTTTTCGGTTCATTCAAAAAATCATCTTTGGCAGTTTCACCTTCAATAAAAACACTACATATCCCATCCACAATTTTCCATCCAATTTCAATCGCGTCTAAATTGTCATTAAGTGCTATGTTATCATTGGCTAATTGTGCCTGATTTTTCATCAAGAAAAGAGCACGACCTACAAGGGGATACATCATTTCAGGCGTAAAAATTTCTTTGAGACTGCACGCAAGCCTATAAGATGAAACAAAATATAAATTAAAAATGCCTTCAACATTCATGTTTGTGTAAAGATGAAAAATGACACCTCCTCTTTTGCCAAATTCAACATCGTAAGAAACCCCGTAGTCAACGAATTCTATTTCTTCTTGAATAATTACTGGTTTTTCCCATTCAAGCCAAAGCTCCCTGAAGTCTATTTCTTTGGCTTTTGAATAAAGAATGTGGTTTTCATGTAGTTTCTGAATATTTTTATTTACAGACTTAATATCCTTGTTGTTCTTATTATACTTGTTCACCATGGGATTGAATTCATCTACTACATAAGAATCAATTGATTCCGCTAATGGGTTGTATATCTCAAGTTCACACTCTTGGATTTCTGAAAAGACGTCTATCTCATCTATTATAGAATCTATATCAATGCAAAATTCATGTCTCTTTTTGTAATCTTTGTACAATACCTCATTGATACTATTTTCTATTTCAAATGTTTTCTCTTCTATTTTGCTAAATTTATCACGCATACCACTCATAACTCCCACCCCTTTACTCACTGGTCTTAATTTATCTTCAAATTCAAAATACAATGTATTGTAATCAATGGCATCATTAAGCAGTCTGTCAAGACCATTTTTAAAAGTTTTATAATTGATCTGCTTGAGCAATAACTGATTGCTTAACACGGGAAGCTCTTGCATTTTTTTATCCAATACTTCAAAATCTTTCAATACATAAGAAAATTCTATACGATGTTTATCGAAATACTCTTTCAATAATTTCCGAATATTTCCAAGTTCATACTGCTTGGTATGCAATTCTACCAATAATTTGATTAAGCGATTATCTTTTTTGGTTATAGGTTTGGTGTCATCTACCATCAGGGTGATAGTGCGCAAAGGAGTAGAAAATTCTTTAGGGATAAGCATAAGAAATGTGTTTAAAAATTGATGATTGGTTTTACTTCTGTTATAAAAATGTTCGTATCAAAAAATAAAAGAATAAAAGAACAAAGGTAAAAATTATTCTAAAAACAAAACACATCCATCACGAAATTATCATGAAATTTATTGGCACATTACAAAAGTAGGGACAGATACCCACCTGCCCCTACCCTAACAATTCAACAATAGAACAATAGAACTACCCAATCACCACCAATATATCGCCTTCCATCACATTGTCGCCTTTCGCCACCTTCACCTCGGTCACTCTGCCTTCCTTGTCCGAATCTATATTGTTTTCCATTTTCATGGCTTCGAGCACCGCAATTTTTTGTCCGATAGAAACCATGTCGCCGGGTTTCACCAATATGTTCAGCACCTTGCCGGGCAAAGGTGATTTGATGACCCCTGTCCCCTTTAGTGCAGCAGGCGAAGACGTTTTGGCAACCTGAGGCGAACCATCCGTGTTGGGCACTGCCACCGAACGGATGAGTTTAGGCGTTTTGGTGGTTTGCAATGATTTTTCCACTTCCACTTTATATACGGTGCCATTCACAATAACGTCGGCAACGTTGTCATCAACATTGGTTACATCCACCTCATATTGATTATTTGCTATTTGAAATTTATATTTACTCATATACTATAGGTATTAAATGTGATTAATTTATTTGAATCTTTGACGCGGAATGTGCATAGGCGTTTGGCGTATCCCGTATATCTTGGAACTCCAAGGAGAATAGGGACGCATCACCTTTTGCATAGTCAACACGGTTTTTTCGAAGTCGTGAATCTCGCGCATGTGCAAATCTATTGCCATGGCAATGACGGCAGCCACTTCGTCGAGGTTGATTCCCTGAACGACTTCTTCAACTATAGGCTGCTCAACTTTTTTCTTTTTAAAAACGGTCATAAGGCTATGAATTTAAAGTGGAAGGTTAGAATGTTTCTTAGGCGGATTGGTGTCCTTTTTGGTCGCCAACATCTGTATGGCTTTGATGATTCTGAAACGGGTGTTGCGCGGTTCAATCACATCGTCAATGTAGCCATATTTGGCAGCCTGATAGGGATTGGCAAACTTATCTTTATACTCTTTTTCTTTCTCGGCAATAAAAGCTGCTTTCAGGGTTTCGTCGGTCATTTCTTTCAAATCTTTTTGATACAACACTTCGATGGCGCCTTTAGGTCCCATCACGGCAATCTCGGCAGAGGGCCAAGCATAATTGATGTCGCCGCGCAGTTGTTTCGAGCTCATCACATCGTGTGCACCGCCATAGGATTTGCGCAGCGTAACCGTCACCTTAGGCACGGTGGCTTCGCCATAAGCATACAGCAATTTAGCACCGTGGATGATGATACCGCCATACTCCTGAGTGGTTCCCGGCAAGAAACCCGGCACATCCACCAAGGTGACCAAAGGAATGTTGAAAGCATCGCAGAAGCGTACAAAACGTGCTGCCTTGCGGGAGGCGTTGATATCCAAAACGCCTGCCAAATAGTTGGGCTGATTTGCCACGATGCCCACAGGCATACCGTTGAAACGGGCAAAGCCGATAACAATGTTAGGAGCAAAATGACGCTGAACTTCAAAAAACTCATTGTAGTCAACGATGGAATGTATCACATCTTTCACATCGTAGGGTTTATTAGGATTTTCGGGAACAATTTCGTTGAGGAAATCTTCCAATCTGTCAATGGGGTCATCGCAAGGAGCCAAGGGGGGATCTTCAAGATTGTTTTGAGGTAGATAACTCAATAGTTTTCGGATGAGCAAGATGCCTTCCTGTTCGTCTTCAGCCACGAAATGATTCACACCCGATTTTGTTCCATGCACCATAGCACCGCCGAGTTCTTCATCCGTAACGATTTCGCCCGTAACAGTCTTCACCACCTTGGGACCCGTGACAAACATATAACTATTCTTCTTCGTCATCATAATAAAGTCCGTAAGCGCAGGAGAATAAACAGCACCCCCGGCACAAGGACCGAAAATAGCCGAGATTTGAGGAATAACACCTGAAGCCATGATGTTGCGTTGAAAGATTTCGGCATAACCCGCCAAACTCGTAACGCCTTCTTGTATGCGGGCGCCGCCGCTATCGTTGATACCGATTAAGGGCGCACCCACTTTCATTGCCATATCCATCACTTTGCAAATCTTTTGTGCAAAAGTTTCGGAGAGCGAACCTCCGAATACGGTGAAATCTTGTGAGAAAACATACACCAAGCGTCCGTCAATCGTACCAAAACCGGTAACGACACCGTCGGACATGTAGGTCTCTTTCTCGAGGTTAAAATTATTACAGCGATGCGTCACAAACATGTCGAATTCTTCGAAGCTTCCTTCGTCAAGGAGCAAATCAATGCGTTCGCGGGCTGTTAGTTTTCCTTTTTTGTGTTGGGAGTCAATACGTTTTTGACCGCCACCCAATTTTGCAAGCTCTCGTTTGTCGAGAAGTTCTTTAATTTTATCTTGTATTGCCATTTGTTAGATGATTTTGTAAATAATGAAATGATTTATATGAAATAGTGATACACGATTCCATACGTTTGAAAATTCTTTTTTTAATGATATTAATTACGACTTCTTTTCTTCACACAACTCTGTCAACACGCCTTGTGTGGATTTAGGATGAAGAAAACCAATGTGCAAGCCTTCTGCTCCCTTGCGGGGAGTTTTGTCAATCAGTTTCACTCCTTTGGTCTCCACTTCGGTCAAAGCTTCTTCAAGATTTTGGGTAGCGAAAGCGATATGATGAATACCTTCGCCTTTTTTCTCGAGGAACTTTCCGATGGGACCTTCGGGGTCGGTTGACTCTAATAATTCGATTTTTGTTTGTCCAACCAAAAAGAACGCAGTTTTTACTTTCTGATCGGGAATTTCTTCAATGGCATAGCAGGAAAAGCCAAGGATGCTTTCGTAGTACAAAATACTATCTTGTAGATTTTTAACTGCGATTCCGATGTGTTCGATATGTGATATTTTCATGATAATTTTTTTTTGACAAATGTATCATTGATTTTGATTCTAAAGCAAAAAAAAGTGAATTATTTTTAATAAAAAATAATTTCAATATGTATTGACCACTATCCGGAAAGTTTTAATCTTGCCACAAAGGCACTAAGACGCTAAAAAACACGAAGTTTTTAAAAATTCCCATGCAAATAAACAATACTTTTTGACACTTTGTGTCTTTGTGCCTTCGTGTCTTTGTGCCTTCGTGTCTTTGTGCCTTCGTGTCTTTGTGCCTTCGTGTCTTTGTGCCTTTGTGTCTTCGTGTCTTGGTGTCTTTGTGTCTTTGTGGTATCTCTTCTTTTATGCTTTTCGTATTGGACTTGGTGTTGGGAACAAGAAGGAAGAAAAAAACCTAAAGCGTGAACTCAAAATCGGAGTCCCAATTGGCTCTAATTGTTATCACTTCAGGGAATGAAAACACCGCTTCGGGTTGAATTTTCCGCAAGTAATCACCCGAATCCCATTTCCCATTATTATTCGCATCACGAATAATTCTTAGGTGGTAAGAACCCGGAAGTAGATTGTCGAAAATAACCTGCCCTGATTTGATGGTACTCTTCTCTGCAATAACCGCTTTACTATCATTAAGAAGCTGTAAGATATAAGGTGCATGGATGTCTGCAGTTTTAAACGTAAACAACAAACGACCATAATCCTCAACGGTGTTTGGTGTGAACGTAATTTTTGTCGAGTCGTTTTTGCTGCCATAGATATTTTTGAATGCTCCCGGCAACACAAGAATCTGATACGTGGTTTTTGCCTTCCATTTTTGGTTGATGAAAAAATGTCGTTTTATTCCTGTTTCTGAAGCTTTAATTTCTATAGGAATCGCTTTGTAATTGCTATCAATTTTCTCCGAAAGGATAATCTTTGAGAAATCTGTGCTATCAACCGGATTCGAAACACTAATCTTTAATGGTAAATAATATGGAAGCGAACAGGAAGTCTTTGCATTAAAATAAACGATTGGCTTTACCGAATTATCATCAATCGGACTTCCTTTCCCTGAAGGTTTTTTTGATGCATTTTCGGTACTCTTCTGCTTTATAGATAAGTCAACTGAATCAATAAAAACACCATTATCAAACACTGAAAACTTCAAAGTATCAATCGCAGGATTTAAAAGCCAAGCGATGAGTGTATCTTTTTTTATAGAATATTCATCGAGTTTCCAATTGGCAGGTAGAATTCGATTATGAACTTGAATATTTAGATTTGTTGTTGGATATTTGAAAACGAGTTTGAACTGCCCATATTTGTTCGAACGTGCTTGCAGAAGTTTCTGCATTGTATCGGTTTGAACAAACATCTTAAGATGTGTTTGTTTGATTACGGTTGGAGGTGGTAATGAATCTTTTTTAACTGTAATAGAATCTTTCTTGCTTGCTACAGTATCTTTTTTTCTTGGAATATATTGTGGCGTAATCAAACTATCAGTAAATGCGATTGCTTCCGTAGGCAGATTATACATTAAATCGTTATTCATATCAGATAAAACAAATATCTTATAAGGGATATTTGCCAAATTACTCAATGAAAACAAACCATTCGCATTCGTTTTGGTAACATAATCGGGCTTATGTTTCATAGGTGCAGAATCAGCTACAGAACGATACAGTAACACATAGACGTTCTTGCTTGGCTCCAAGGTAAAAGCATCAGTAACGCTACCTGAAACACTTAATGAATCAATATAATTGCAGGTAGAAAAGGCATATTCAAGTCCTGTCAAAGTATTGCCCTCGGTGATATCTTTTATGGATTCACCAAAGTAAATCGTGTAGGTTACGGAATCTTTAAGCTCTTTTGGAAGGTTTATAAGGAGTGATTTACCTCTAATGATATATTCAAACTCTTCGGCAGGAGGTGGCGAAACAACTATCTGATTGGCTTGATCAGCTAACAATACAAACTCGTTGAAAGTTATTTTTATTTTTCGCTCTTTAAAGTTTGATGAATAGTTTTTAGGCTCGAAAGATTTAACGATTGGTGGCGTTTCGTCTTTCGGACCTCCAGTTGGAGCAACAATATTGGCGCATGACACCATAAAGAGCATCACGAAAAGAATTCCGAAAAAAGAAACGAATTGAAGAAACTTTTTCTGCATGAGGATTAATTTAAAATGCAAATATGAGAAAAAAAAATCAGATTAGTGCCTTTTAAGTTTAGATTCTATAAAAAAACCGATTGTATAAAAACAATCGGCTTCTTTAAGAATATTAAATTCAATCAATAACTATTAATATCTATAGTGATCCGCTTTGTAAGGACCTTCGATGGGTACACCAATATAATCTGATTGTTGTTTAGTGAGTTTCGTAAGTTTTACACCAATTTTTTCAAGGTGTAAACGGGCAACTTCTTCGTCAAGATATTTGGGCAAACGATACACATCCACTTTGTAGATATCTTTGTTTTTCCATAAATCTATTTGTGCAAGGGTTTGGTTTGTGAACGAATTACTCATCACGAATGAAGGATGACCTGTAGCACAACCGAGATTCACCAAACGACCTTCGGCAAGCATGAATATGGCATGTCCATCAGGAAAAATATATTTATCAACCTGAGGCTTGATAGTAATCTTAGTAATTCCCGACATAGCATCAAGTTTGTCCACCTGAATTTCATTGTCGAAATGACCGATATTGCATACGATTGCCTGATCTTTCATCATCATCATGTGCTCTACAGTAATTACATCTCGATTTCCTGTTGTTGTTACATAAATATTTCCTTCATGTAAGGCATCTTCGATAGTCGAAACTTCAAAGCCTTCCATTGCGGCTTGAAGTGCACAAATTGGGTCAATTTCAGTAACGATGACTCTTGCACCATAGGACTGCATTGATCTCGCACAACCTTTACCTACATCGCCATAGCCCAACACAACAACCACTTTTCCGGCTATCATCACATCGGTAGCACGCTTGATTCCATCAGCCAAGGATTCACGACAACCGTAAAGATTATCAAATTTTGATTTGGTAACAGAATCATTAACATTGATGGCAGGAATCAACAACTCGCCTTTTTCCATCATTTGATATAAACGATGAACCCCGGTAGTAGTTTCTTCAGAAACGCCTTTCCATTCTTTCACCACCTTGTGCCATCTTTGTGGTTCATCCGCTAAAACTTGTTTTAGCATATTGAGTATGACTTGTTCTTCTTGATTGCCTGCTTCAACATATAAAATCGTCGCATCATTTTCCGCTTGAAATCCTTTATGAATAAGCAAAGTGGCATCGCCTCCATCATCCACTATCAATTGTGGACCTTTTCCTTCAGTAAAGCTCAACGCTTGATAGGTACACCACCAATATTCTTCGAGAGATTCACCTTTCCATGCAAAGACAGGAACGCCTGCTTTTGCAATAGCTGCTGCTGCATGATCTTGTGTAGAAAAAATATTACAACTTGCCCAACGAACATTAGCGCCAAGCTCAACTAACGTTTCAATCAACACGGCAGTTTGAATTGTCATGTGTAATGAACCCGAAATTCGTACATCTCTTAAAGGTTTTTCTTTGCCAAATTTCTCACGTAAAGACATCAAGCCCGGCATTTCTTTTTCTGCTACTTCTATTTCTTTACGACCCCAATCTGCTAAACTAATATCAGCAACTTTGAAGGGGATTTTTGTGTTTACCATAGTATTTTCCATTTATTATTTTTTTAAGCGTGCAAAAGTACACATTTTAACCGACATGAGCAATACATGGCTATTTTATATGCATTCAATATTGCCAACCAACTTAAAGCCTGTGCCATGAACGTTTATGAGTCCAATACTTTCGTCCTCTTTCAGATACTTCCTAAGTTTGGTAATATAAACATCCATGCTTCTAGCATTAAAATAGCTATCGTCGTGCCAAATTTCTTTCAAAGCAAGACTTCTGTCGAGCACATCATTTGCATTATCACATAAGAGTTTCAACAATTCTGCTTCCTTAGATGTAAGCTTTTGTTCTTTATCATTAATAGTCAATAATTGTCGGTTATTATCGAATGTATAATTCCCTAACTTAAATATTGCCGTCAAATTTATTTTTTTATCAATGGTAGCTGACCTCCGAATAATGGCACTCATTCTCATCAACAAAACTTCCATGCTAAACGGTTTGGTGATATAATCATCAGCACCGGTTTGAAATCCTTTCAGCACATCGTCTTGCATTGATTTTGCCGTCAGAAATAAAATCGGCACTTTTTTGTCTTTTTTTCGAATTTCTTTAGCAACAGCGAAACCGTCTTTGATTGGCATCATTACATCAAGAATGAAAAAATCAAATGCCTCTTTCGAAAATGCAGTAATAGCTTCTTCGCCGTTCACTGCAATAGTGGTTGAATAGCCCTTTGCCTCTAAATAAGTTTTTAGAATATTGCCTAAATTATCGTCATCTTCGGCAAGCAATACTTTAATATTCTTTTTTATCATAGTGGTTTAATTTTTATTTTCAAATGGTAAGAAAATTTTTATTTTTGTTCCTTTTTTTAATTCACTCTCAACTGAAACTATTCCTTCATGAAATTCAACAATGGTTTTCACGTAGTGCAATCCTAAGCCGAAACCCTTTACGTTATGAATATTCCCTGTCGAGGCTCTATATAATTTATCAAATATCTTTTTCTGATTTGTTTTGCTGATTCCAATGCCATTATCAGAAATACTGATAATAACACCTTTTTGATTACTCACAGTATTTATATTTATGATTGGTTTTTCAGGAGTATATTTAATAGCATTATCTATAACGTTATAAATTACGTTTGTAATATGTGTCTTATCCGCTTTTATATAATAATTGCGTGCAGTAGTTTCCGAAATAAGTTGACCGTTTTTATAATCAATCTGTATTTTGATACTGTTTATAACATCTTCAATGATTTGATGTACATTAATAAGTTCTTTATGCAGTTTGAGCTGACCTTTTTCAATTACAGCAGTTTGAAGAATTTTCTCCGCCATAGAGCCAAGTCGTTTATTCTCCTCGTTGATGATATTGATATAATTGTCTTGAAATTCCATGTCTTTCTCAACGTCTTTGTCCACCAAAACTTCACATGCAAGCGAAATTGTAGAAATTGGTGTTTTAAATTCGTGAGTCATATTATTTATAAAATCGTTCTTCATTTCCGACAATCTTTTTTGCTTAAAGATTGTAGTGACCGTATATAAAAAGGATAGCGCTATCGCCAAAATCAATATCACTGAAACAGCTATCATTTTCCACATCTGAAGAAATAAATAAATAGATTTGTTGGGAAAATAAATCATTATATACTCAGGAGTCATAAACAAATCACGTGGAAACATATTGAAAGCATAACCTTCCTCAAGCAATCTTTTATGATAATGACCTGTTTTCTCGATTACCATAATGTTCCTAAGTGGACTATACACTCCAAATTCGTATTCCGTAAATATATTTCCATTCCGTAGTTCATTTCGAATAAGTGAATCTAGAACGATAAAATTCAAACGATTCTCAATGGCATCATAGTGTTTCAGATTAAATAAATCATCAAATACATCATTCACCAATGTACTTTTGTCAAGATACTTATTAATATTGGTTTCTACCCCTTGAAATTCACTCGACAATACACTGTCAATCCCAAAAGATAGGGAGGGCATTTCACTTAAGACAGAAGTGCTCGCATCATGGGCAAGCATGGGCTTCTGAATTGTTACTATAGTCGTGTCGTAGGTTTTGATAATTTCGCCGGTATGTTCTTGCAAAACGGTCACATTTATTTTCTCACTAGTGACATTAAAAATATTTTTAGACAAATGGCTTGAATCTTTTCGAGATGTATCTGATTTTTGAGCATCAATCTCTTTTGTATAAATATTATTAATGGAGTCAATTGTATGAAGAATCCTTTTTCCTTGTTTGCTTCTGTACATTTTTGAGCGAATTCTATCCGCTACTTCGAGTTTTTCGAGTTTGTAAATAACATTCGTCATTGCATCCTTCACATTACGCGAAAAATTCACCTCCTTTAAGGCAATAGCATTCTTCATCCAATAAATTTGGATACCAAATAACACAATAACGGCAAAAGACATTAAAACTATTACAAGATATATGGCTCTTTTATTCATGTTTACAGATCAATTTGACACTTTAACTTTTGTTAAGGAACGTTAACTATAATTAACTTCTATGAGACTCTATATATAGTACTTTTACATCAGAAAAAAACGAGTACATTTTCATAGAGAAATTCAGATTTATTCAAAGTTTTTTTGAGTTTTTATTTTTTTGGTTTTAATTTTAAAAGGGCGGTTTATCCGCTCTTTTTTTTATATTTGCATTTTTATTGTAATTATATTCACGTCAAAATTAATAAAATATGTCAAATCTTAAAGTAAATACTAGCAGAATTTTTGATTTTGCTGATAATAAAGCTTCAGAGACTCTTCAAAATGAAATCAATTTAGCCTATAATCAATTGATTCAAAAAACAGGCAAAGGTAATGATTTTTTAGGTTGGTTGTTACTTCCTGGTGAAACTTTAGTTTCAAAACTCATTAATCAAATTAATATTGAAGCAAAAAAAATCCGACAACAGTCCGAAATTGTGGTTGTGGTTGGGATTGGAGGCTCGTATCTTGGGACACGTGCCGTTATAGAAGCTCTCAGTTCTAATTTCCATAGTTTGCAAAAAAATGATACGCCCGAAATTATTTACGCAGGTCAAAATATCAGCGAAGATTATCTTTTTGATTTACTCGAAGTTTTAAATACAAAAGAATATAGCATCATTGTTATTTCTAAATCAGGAACCACCACGGAACCTGCCCTTGCATTTCGTTTACTTAAAAATCATATTGAGAAAAAATATGGTAAGGAAAATGCTAAAGACCGCATCACGGCGATAACGGATAAAGAAAAAGGTGCTTTAAAAAAACTTGCCGACAAGGAAGGCTATACCACATTTGTGATACCTGACGATGTGGGTGGCAGATACTCCGTATTGACTCCGGTGGGTTTACTGCCAATTGCTGTGGCAGGATTTGACATTGAAAAACTGTTGCTTGGAGCTGATCAGATGCAAAAAGAATTATACGCAACTTCTGACCTATCAGAGAATCCTGCTTGTATGTATGCTGCTGCCCGCAATCTCTTGTATCGTGATAAAAAATCAGTAGAGATATTTGTGAGCTATCAGCCCAATCTGAATTATCTTTCTGAATGGTGGAAACAGCTTTTCGGCGAAAGCGAAGGAAAGGATCATAAAGGCATATTTACAGCTTCCGTGAGTTTTACAACCGATTTGCATTCGCTTGGACAATATATTCAGGATGGCAAACGTATGGTTTTTGAAACGATGTTGCATATAGATGTCCCTAAACATACTCTAAAGGTACCCTTTGTGGAAGAAGATGCTGATGAATTGAATTTCATGGCAAATAAACGCATCAACGAGGTAAATAAAATGGCGGCTTTAGGCACTACTATTGCTCATACGGATGGCGGAGTTCCTATCATAGATATTCATCTACCTGAAATGAATGAATATAATTTAGGTGAATTACTTTATTTCTTTGAGTTCACTTGTGGCGTTAGCGGCTATATGCTTGGAGTGAATCCTTTTGACCAACCCGGGGTGGAGGCTTATAAAAATAATATGTTTGCTTTGCTTGGCAAACCCGGATTTGAAGAAAAACAAAAAGAAATCCTTCGGAAGATTACTTAATTTTCAGGATATTCAATACATCCTGCTCCAAAGTTGTTTTGGGTGTTTCGATGATGCGTCCGATTTCAACATCTTTGCGATAGAAAATAAAAGTCGGGACTTTTTCTATGAGATATTTTTCCTTGACATTCATGCCCGGGGCAGATTTCTCACGGTCAACACAGATGTATGATATATCGCTCATGGGTATTTTCAACATATCCAAAATCTTGAGAAAACGAGGCACTTGTTCCTTACTGTCGCCACACCACGTTCCTAAGATGATTACACATTTGATATTGCTTATCAACGCTTTTATGGAATCAACTACGATTTCCTTTGGCTGATATGCAGGATATTCTTCATTATAATTGCTTACAAACTCACAACTCAAAATTCCATCACGGGTGCAATTGCCAATCATCATATCTGTTTGCTTTTTTTCGTCGAACATACGTTTGTTTAGGTCTTGGGCTTTGATATTTGCAATACAAAAAAGCATTACAAAGAGCGAGAAGATTTTTTTTTTCATCTTACAGAAATTTATAGAGTAAAAAACAAAAAACCTCCTATTTGCAAGGAGGTTTCTTTTTTGTATTATACCATTATTTATAGTTCGGCTAAAAGTTCGTCGGTCAATTCAAGATTGTGATATACGCTTTGCACATCATCGTCATCTTCAAAAATATCAACCAATTTCAATACTTTTTGCGCTGCATCTTTTTCTAACGTAACAAATGTCTTGGGGATTCTTTGCAATTCCGCGCTTTCGGTTTCGAGTTTCATTTCTTCGAGTTTTTTGAGCATCGAACCAAAGTTTTCCAATTCGGTTGTAACCACGATGGTGTCGTCTTCATAAGAAATATCCTCTGCACCGGCATCTATCACTTCCATTTCGAATTCGTCGGGGTCAATGGTTCCTAATGGAATGCGAAATACGCCCTTGCGGTCGAAGATGAAACTCAAGGAGCCATTGGTGCCGAGGCTTCCACCATGTTTGTTGAAATAGGAACGGATGTTGGCAACTGTACGCTGAATGTTGTCGGTTGCACATTCAATAAAAATAGCTACTCCGTTGGCTGCATATCCTTCGTAGGTGACTTCCATGTAGGTGGAGCCATCTTTGTCGGAAGCTTTGCTCACGGCGCGTTGCACGTTTTCTTTAGGCATGTTGGCACCTTTGGCATTGGCAATTGCCAAGCGCAATTTGGGGTTGCCGTCGGCATCGGGACCGCCTTCTCGGACGGCGATGCTTATTTCTTTAATAATTCTTGAAAAGATTTTGGAGCGTTTTGAGTCCAAGGCTCCTTTTTTTCTTTTAATGGTTGACCATTTATTGTGTCCTGACATAAAGTATATTTATAAATTTCACTTTGTGATTTCTGCGGCAAAATTACTAAAACTTAGCAACACTGCAAAAATAAGTAACAAAATTGTTTGTTTTTCATTTTCCGCACAAATAAAAAAGTCCCGAAGGACTTTTTATTATTGTTTGTTCGCTTTTTTAGCTTTTTTTTCGTCTCTCTTTTCTTTCAGAGACTTGGTAGCTTTTTTCTTGTCTTCTTTTTTTACGGTTTTCTCTTTGCTCATAATTTCTGATTTTAAAATTAAACGTAGGTAAAAGTACTTATATTTTTTGAATTAGAATTTATTTATTTGATTTTTTATTGACAAAGCCATGTGAACAAAAATGAGAAGTGTGTTTTTTGACTTAGATTGTCAATTACATATCCGTGTTTTTTTAGTTTTGTTGCGAGCTTTCTATTTCAATAATTTTAGCAATCTGAATATCCAAATCAGGCAGAATAGTTTCTACAACTCCCCATACTGCCCATAAATCAACACCTATGTAATCGTGAATTAACTTGTCGCGCATTCCTGCTAATTTTTTCCATTCAATTTGAGGATATTTCACTCTGAAATCTTGGTCTAATTGTTTTGTGGCTTCTCCAATGATTTCAAAATTTCGTATTACACCATCTTGTATTAGTGTGCTTTTCAGAAATTCCGCTTCATTTATACCTTTAGTATATTCCTTGATTTTGTTTATGCAATCAAGAATATGCTTGAGATAGATGATGGCATCTTTTTTCATTACACAATTCTGATTAAATCTTTTTGAATATATAATCTCAATTGCTCATTGACAGACTTCACGGTGACTAAATCAACTTTAATGCCCAACAATTCGCTGAGTTCCTGTTCTAATCCTATCAAATCCAACAACGTTATTTTTTGTTCAAAATCAATAAGAATGTCGATATCACTTGAGGTCGTCTGCTCATTGCGGGCATACGAACCAAATATCCCCACTAAGGAAGGACTATACTTTGACAAAGTATTTTTTATTATTATTTCTTGCTGTGAACTTAACATGATGCAAAGATAGTGTTTTTTTTATAATTCTGATAAGGTTTTTGTATAGATATTTTTTTCAAATATATAAATTCCAAAAATTCCTCCACCATTCTATCCCCTTCCTTAAAAAATAATTTCTCTCTTCAGACACATAAAACCTCAAATCCCTATAAAATCCAACTTTTTATGACACTCCACGGTCCTTCTCCATTTCTATTTACTGCACGGACACGATAAAAATATCGTACACCTGCCTTCACATTTTTATCAACAAAAGATTTTTTTGAACTATGTTTATAAAAATTCATAGGTGGATAGGTATTCATGTCTTGCGGATTGGTGGATTCTCCGCGCTCCCATTCATAGCCGTTGGCAAGAAGGTCACGATTTGTGGATATTTTAAACCCACTCCCATCCGTTGTGTTCGTAATTCCCGGAATAAGTATCTCTTTCGGGTAATCCCATTTTTCTTTCGCTTTGCGTTGCTTTATACCGTAATAGGTCAAAACCTTCTGTTCTGTCTTATGAAATCCGTTAGCTTTCTTTTCAATTATCTCGGCATACAAGACTAAGTCTTTTTCCAACTGTCGGGCTTCTTTCTTTTTTATTGAAATTTGACTTTTAAGATGATTTAATTCTTCCTGAAGTGCATCAATGCCGTCAATTTTTGATTGAATATCCGCCAGAGTTTCGGGCTGTCCAGTCCATTTTGATTGATTCTTACTTACACCATTTAGCAAGCCTACCAAGCGATTGCGAAGTTTTGTCAGATATTTTAACATGATACATTTTTATTCGTGAATACTATATTTGTGCTTCGTAATTTAAAACGAGCGCAAGATACAAATTATTTTTTATACATAAAATTATTTTTTGTTTTCTTGAATTATAATTATTTTTTTTAGAATTTGTTTTTTCTTTTTTA
>CAIOYH010000067.1 GCA_903862465.1 uncultured bacterium
TCCTTTAAAATAATATTTTTTATTTATTGATTGTAATTAAAAAACATTTCGTAGTTTTGCGAAATATATTAATTACTCATTTAAAAATTATAATCATGAAAATAAAAGTATTAGGAACGGGTTGTTCGAGTTGCAAAACATTAGAGAAATCAGTAGTCAATGCCTTAGCTGAACTGAAAATAGAGGCAGATGTAGAAAAGGTGGAAGATATTCAAAAGATTATGGCGTATGGCATTATGCGCACTCCTACTTTGATTATAGACGAAAAGATTGCTATTAGCGGAAGAGTTCCCGCTATGAAAGAACTGAAAGAAATCATCGAAAAATACAGTTCTTAATATGGCAAAGAAACCGAAATTCACAGCTCAGCAAGAGCAAATTGCGCGTATAGCCAAAGCTTTGAGCCATCCGGCTCGGGTCTATATACTCGAAAAGCTGAACGGGCTGAATGCGTGTTGCACAAGCGGCGAAATGATAGGCGATATCCCTATTGCACGTTCCACCTTGTCGCAACATTTGAAAGAGCTAAAATATTCAGGATTAATACAAGGCGAAATAGAACCACCGCATATTAAATATTGCATCAACCGTCCGAATTGGGAGATAGCCAAGCTGATGCTGCTCGAATTCATGAAATAAGAATAAAGTAAATCATTTCGTAATAACCAAAAATAATAAAACACACAGATATGAAAACACAAAACAAATTACAATTCGCAGGTATATTCTACTTGTTGATAGTCCTGTTGCTTGCAGGATGCGGTTCGAGTGGAAATAAAACGGAAGTTCCTAAAAAAACAGACAGCATACTCGCCACCGAAAACCCTAAGGAAGCTTCGGTTCCGATAAAAGACACGGCAAACAAAGCTGCTGTAGTCGCTGTTAGTAATGACGTTTCGAAGGTGATGATTTATAATTTTCACGTAACGAACCGCTGCGCATCGTGCATTGCCATTGAAGAAGCCACCACCAAAACGCTAAAGACCTATTTTGAAACTGAACTGAAGCAAGGGCGAGTCAAACGGCGCATAGTAAATGTGGATGATGAAGCCAATCAGAAAATTGCAGAGAAATATCAGGCTTTCGGTTCGGGGCTATTTGTCACACGTATATATAAAGGTAAAGAAACGACCACCGACCTCACGGGCGATGGCTTTAAATTTGCTAAAAACAAAGAAGAACGATTTATAGAAATCCTAAAAAATAAGATTCTCGAATATTTAAAATAGACCGCCATGAAAAAAATTGCATGTCTCATTATTTTCCTTTTTTCGTTGACTACATTTGCTCAGCAAAAAGGCGACACCATCATTGCCAACAATCCAAGTAACCTGAAATTGAAAGTGTTATATTTTCATATAACCAATCGTTGTGCCACCTGTCGGAGCATAGAAGCCAATGTTAGAAAAACCTTGAACGATTATTTTCTCAACAAAATAGAACTCGGTGTGATAGATGTTTATGTGGTCAATTGCGAGTTGCCCGAAAACAAGGAACTAGCTAAAAAGTATGATGCTTATGGAGCCACCTTAGCCATAACAAGTTATATGAATGGAAAAGAGGCACGAACGGAAGATTTAACCAATTGGGCATTCCAAAAAGCCCACGATGCTGAGGTGTTTGTTGCCGAGCTGAAAACCAAGATAGAGGCTTATATCAACTAAATGTATTGACATGGACTTCCTCCAAAATTGGCTAGACGCCACCAACATCCCTTTTCTATCAGCATTTATATTGGGCATCATGACAGCAATAAGTCCCTGTCCACTTGCCACCAATATAACCGCTATCGGATTTATCAGCAAAGATATTGAACATAAAAAGAAAATATTTTTCAATGGATTGTGGTACACTTTGGGCAGAGCCATAAGTTATACTACTCTCGGTGTGATATTATATTTTGGAGCGAGCAAATTTCATGTTGCCAAGTTCTTTCAACTGAATGGGGAGAAATTTTTAGGACCATTACTCATCATTGTGGGCATATTGATGTTCGACTTTATACGAATAAAATTCCCGGGCTTCGGCAAATTGAGCGAACGGATGCAGCATAGAAAAAGGAAAAACAATTGGTGGAGTGCTATGCTCTTAGGGATAGTGTTTGCTCTTGCGTTTTGCCCCTACAGTGGAGTATTGTATTTTGGCATGTTGATACCCATCACTATCAGTAGTCCTTCGGGATTGTTTCTGCCTTTTGTGTTTGCTTTTGCCACCGGGTTGCCTGTTATCATCGTGGCATATCTGCTTGCCTTCAGTCTTTCGAGTATAGGTGGATTTTATCATAAGGTGAAGATATTTGAGAAATGGTTTCGACGTATTGTGGCGGTTGCATTTATTATTGTCGGATTTTATTATGTATATATCTTTTACTTTAAAGACATGATACAATGAGCCTAAACTTTTTCAAAAGTCCGAAAGGCAAAATAATACTGCCACTTTTGTTGATTCCAATTTGGTATCTGATATATCATTTTTTGCAGCCTTTCACCGATTGGTTGATATTTTCTGCATTGGGCATGACCAAAGGAAATCATTTGGCAGAAGCACTTTGGTTTTTTATCTTTGAGTTTCCAAAGGTAATGCTGCTTTTGACATTGATAATTTTCTTTGTTGGCATCCTGCGCACTTTCTTCACTCCCGAACGAACGCGCAAAGCTTTGGAAGGAAAAAAGACTTTTACAGGAAATGTGATGGCTTCCTTGCTTGGCATTGTCACCCCTTTTTGCTCCTGCTCGGCTATTCCCTTATTTTTAGGTTTTGTTGAAGCCGGTGTTCCGTTAGGTGTCACGTTCTCGTTTTTGATTGCAGCGCCCATGATCAACGAGGTGGCTGTGGTGCTTTTATATGGCATGTTTGGATGGAAAGTTGCCATCATCTATGTGGGAACAGGCTTGGTGATAGCCATCATTGCAGGATGGGTGATCGGAAAACTGAAACTCCAAAGATGGGTTGAACCTTGGGTGTATGAAACCAAAGTTGGGCACAATGCCTTGGGGGAAGAAAAAGTACAGTTCAGCGAACGAATTAAATTTGGCTACGATGCCGTGAAAGAAATTGTGGGCAAGGTATGGTTATATGTAGCTTTGGGAATCGCGGTGGGTGCAGGGGCACATGGATATGTTCCTGCGGAATTCATGGCTTCGTTGATGGGCAAAGATGTATGGTATGCCGTGCCGCTTTCCGTTTTGATTGGCATTCCTTTATATTCAAATGCAGCAGGTATTGTTCCTATCGTTTCAGTTTTAATAGAAAAAGGAGCCTCCTTAGGTACTTCGCTTGCTTTCATGATGTCGGTGATTGGTTTGTCCTTGCCCGAAATGGTGATTCTAAGAAAAGTATTAAAACTGCCCTTAATATTCACATTTATTGCTGTTGTTGGTTGTGGTATTATGATAGTTGGATTTTTATTTAATTGGATATTTTAAGGAATCTGTCAAAAATGCACCCAAAATAAGCCTAAAATCTAAAGTCTAACAATCAAAACCCTGAATATTTTTAATAGGTAAACATACTAAAATTTACAAGCTTGAATAAATTTAATAAACTTTCAAACTTTTTTCATTGTCAATTCAAATTAATGTCGTATGTTTGCGTCATTAAACATTAGAACCATGACCAACAATAAATCAAAACGATTCGAAGCTGACCAACAGAACATTGCGCTCTGTTGTAAGGTGCTTTCTCACCCGGCTAGAATTGCAATAATTCAGTTGCTTGCCGAAAAAAAGGAGATACGGACGGGAGATATCTCCGAATTTTTACCAATCAGCCGCACCACCGTCTCCCAACATCTCAAAGAACTCAAAGAAATGGACATCATCAAAGGCACTATTGACGGGCTAAAAATACATTATTGTCTGAATATGGAAAAGCTCAACGAGATAAAAGAAATTTTCAACGGCTTTTTTAATAGTTCTATCAGTCCGTATTCCTGCTCTTGCAAATAAAAAAATAACTAACCAAAAATAAAAAACAAAATGAAAAAAAATAATTTGATTATCGGTGCAATTATTATGGTTTCGCTCTCGTCGAGCGCAATGGCACATAACTATGTTCCCTTATCGGGAAAAGCAGTTACTCATAAAATTGAAGCAAATGGCGTATCTTTCAATGCTACCATCAATCCTGCAGCCGATTTGGAAAAAGCCAAAAAAGAAGGCAAATCGGTGTTCTTGGTGATTACAGGAACCGGGGCAATAGGTGTGGACAAAGTAGTGACGGTTGCCAAAGCTGCCAATGCTAAAGTTCTTAAATCTGTGGTGGTTCAAATGAACAAAGATGATGCTACCAACAGTACTTTGGTGAGCAAATTGGGTGTTTCGGGTGTGCAAGTACCACTAATCTTAGTGATTTCGCCCAAAGGTGTTGCCGTAGCAGGTTACAATGCTACGCAAGCTACCACTGAACTTTTGGTACAAGCTATTCCTTCGCCCAAACAGGATGAGGTGTTGTTTGCCATTTCGCAAAAGAAACCTGTGTTTTTGGTGATTTCAAAAAAAGGTTTGACCGACAAAGCTACACTGATAGCCAATTGCAATACGGCAGGCACCAAAATGACCGTAAAACCCGTAATTGTTGAATTCGATATCGCGGATCCCAAAGAAGCTGCTTTTCTGAAACAATTAGCTGTAACGGATATCACTACAAAAACACGCGTCGTAGTCATCAATGCTTCAGGACAAATTTCCGATCGCTATGAAGGCACGGCAACCGAAGCTGCTTTAATGACATCGGCAACCAAAGTGGTAAAAAGTAGTGGTTGTGCTCCGGGCGCATGTGGCGGCAAAAGTAGTTGTTCGCCTAGCGCGACACCTGCCAATTGCGGAACAAAAAAGTAATCCATTAATTATTCTCTTATGAATATCCGAAAGCTTGTTTGGCTCGAATTCAAACAGCACAAATCGCAATTGATTTCAGGTTTGTTGGCGATAACTTTGGGCATTGCTGTGATAGTGGGCATACGCTCCATCTCTGTGGTGTCCGAAAAAGCGGTGGCAGTGAATTTGGATAATTTGGGTGCCAACATCTTGGTGTTGCCCCAAGCCTCCAATGTGGATAATTACTATGCTGCCGACATTGATGCTCCCACCATGCCCGAAGAATATGTGGACAGAATTGTTTCATCCAACTTAGAAGGAGTGGACAATTTGTCGCCCAAACTGACTCGAAGAATAAAAGTGGGCACAGAAAATGTGGTGCTCACAGGTATCATGCCCAAAAATGAAATCACCTCCAAACCGATGTGGCAACAGTCGGGTTTGTTGGGCAATGATTTGAAAGCGAGTTGTGCGCCCACCAATGCAGTGAACCAAAGCAATGGCTATGAGGATCAAAAATTGCAGCGTAAAGTAATAGATTCTTTAGGGGCAGATGAATGTTTGTTGGGTTTCACCATAGCACGAAAATTAAAATTGGCGGATGGAGGCAGTGTTGTCATTCTCGGCGAGAAATTCAAAGTGAGCCGAGTGCTCAACGAAACAGGTATCGTTGACGACGACCGCATATTTATACATCTGCGCAAAGCACAAGAACTGTTGAAGATTCCCAATCAAGTGAGTGCCATTGAAATTATGGGGTGTTGCAATGCCATTTCCGATGGACTCTTGAGCAAATTGCGTAATGTTTTGCCCGATACACGTATCACCACTATTGGACAAATCGTAGCAACGCAAATTCAAACCAACAAAATGATGAACAAGGTGTCGCTCATTTTTCTTATCATTATTATATTTGTGGGTGGCATTTCTATCGGTAATTTTATGTGGGCAAACATCAACGAGCGCCGCAAAGAGATTGGAATGTTGCGTATGATAGGGTTTAACAAAGCAACGCTTTATCAAATGATATTAGCGAAAGCCTTTGTGCTGGGCATCATCGGAGGCATTATCGGATACATACTTGGCACGGCAGCAGGCGTATGGTTGGGTCCTGAATTGGCTGAGCTTCCCGTGCAACCGATACCAAGTCTCATATTGATTTCTTTAGGCATATCTATAGGTGTATCACTTTTAGGTTCCATTCTTCCTGCGTTTTTGGCAGGACGAATTGACCCTTTCAAAAACATGCAGGAGTTGTAAATGATACTAAAAACAAACAATCTCTGTAAACAATATCAACATAAAGATGGACTTGTTGATGCCTTGAATCATGTAAGTTTTGACGTGAATGAAGGCGATTTCGTGACCATCACTGGAGCATCGGGATCGGGCAAGACCACCTTATTATTATCCTTAGCGGGATTGATTCATTCCTCTTCGGGAGAAATACGCATCAAGGATTTTGATGTGGTGCAAGCTTCCGACCGCAAACTGTCTGATTTCAGACGGAAGCATATCGGTTTTGTGATGCAAAGTTTCGCCTTGATTCCATATCTGACTGCTATCGAAAATGTGATGTTACCTTTGGCGATATCTAAATTCAAGAAAGAACAAAAATATCAAAAAGCATTGGCATTGCTCAAATTGGTTGATTTGGAAAACAGAAAAAACCATCTGCCGAGTGAACTCTCTGCCGGACAACAACAACGTGTAGCGATTGCTCGAGCATTGGTGAATTCACCTACCTTAATATTAGCAGATGAACCAACAGGGAACTTAGACCCGAGTTTGTCCACAGATATTCTTAATCTGTTGAAAAAGATAAATAAAGAAGAGAAAATTACGATACTTATGGTTACGCATAGTCCTTTGGCAGCGGAATTTGGAAATCGAAAAATCAATCTTCATAATGGTTGCATAAATTAAAAGTGGAAACAAAACAGACTACGACATATTTCACCTCTATTGGGTTCTTTTCGGCAGGATTTTTTAATCTAACGCCCAAAGAAGCTTTTGCGGAAGCCCAAAATAAAACTTCAATTGTGGATGTGCGTGAAGAAGATTTCACTGCTTTTAAATGTTTTGATGTGCCCACTGTTATTTATATACCCTATTCTCAAATAGCGTCGCGCTTTGAGGAACTTCCTCAAGATATTCCTTTGATTATAGCCGATTCTGTTGGTCTGAGAAGTAAGGAAGCCATGGTTTTTTTAACTAGTAAAGGCTTTGAGAATATTGCAAATATGGCAGGTGGCATGGTTGAATGGGAACGCGATGGTTTGCCTCTTGTCATGGATGCTACCGAAAGGCTTGATGGGTCATGTATGTGCCAATTGAAACCAAGAAATAAATTAAAAAATAAATAGAACAATGAAAGTACTAATAATTTGTACAGGCAACACCTGTAGAAGTCAGATGGCAGAAGGATTTATGAAATCTTTTGATGCTCAACTTGAAGTATATTCCGCAGGAACCAAAGCGGAGAAGCATGTCAATCCTTTCGCGGTGAAAGCAATGAGTGAGTTGGGCATTAACATCAGCAAACACTTTCCGAAACAAGTGGATGAGTTTCTAGAAATAGATTTCGATTATGTGATTACCGTTTGCGATGGCGCCAAAGAAATCTGCCCAATATTCACCGGCAAAGTGAAGAAGCGCTTGCATATAGGATTTGAAGATCCTGCAGATGCAAAAGGAACAGAAGAAGAAGTTATGCCTGTGTATAGAAGAATACGGGATGAGATAAAAGTAAGGTTCTTTGAATTTTATAAGGATATGATTATTCAATGATATTTTGATTTGAATATTAAACGAACATAATAAATACTAACTAATTTGTCGGAAAGAAAAAAGAAAATGGAAAAGAAAAGAATTGATTTAAAAGACCTCGTACGCAATAAGTATGGGGAAATAGCGCAGCAATCGAAACTACAAAACCAATCCTCCTGTTGTGGTGCGGGTGGCTGTTGCAGCGACGTTGATTACACTATTTTTAGTGATAACTATGATGCGATTGCAGGCTATAATCCCGATGCGGATTTAGGCTTAGGTTGCGGAATCCCCACCGAGTTTGCCAATATCAAATTGGGCAATCATGTCTTAGACTTAGGTTCAGGTGCAGGAAATGATTGCTTTGTAGCACGTGCCATCGTAGGCGAAACAGGTAGCGTTACAGGTTTGGATTTTACCGATGCTATGCTTGCCAAAGCAATAGAAAACAACAAGAAGCTTGGTTTCACGAATGTTACTTTTGTTCAGGGTGACATTGAAGAAATGCCACTTCAGAACAACAGTTTTGATGTCGTTGTTTCCAATTGTGTGTTGAATCTAGTGCCTGACAAGGATAAAGCATTCGCCGAAATAAATAGGGTATTGAAACCCAAAGGGCACTTCTGTGTGTCCGATGTGGTTCTGAAAGGTGAACTTCCTGAGAATCTTCGCAAAGATGCTGAGATGTATGCCGGTTGTGTGTCGGGTGCCATTGAAATGAATGAATATTTGGGTTTAATTGAAAAACATGGATTCAAAAACATTGAGGTTCACAAACAGAAAGACATTGAGATTCCAACTGAAATCCTCAAGAATTATTTAACCAAAGAGGAAATCGCCGATTTGCAAAGCGGAAATATTGGTATTTACAGTATCACTGTTTCCGCGGAAAAGTAAATTATTATTATTGAATACTATCTTTCAAATGAACCAACTAACCAATTAACTAATAAAAACAATGCCATCAAACAAAAGATTAGGTTTTTTAGACCGTTATTTAACCCTGTGGATTTTCTTAGCCATGGCGATAGGAGTTCTGTCAGGATATTTCTTTCCTGCAATCGCTCAATTTTGGGAATCCTTAAAATCATCTCCTGAAAGTACAACCAACATACCGATTGCTATCGGTTTAATCGTCATGATGTTTCCGCCTTTAGCCAAAGTGAAGTACGAGGAATTAGGAGATGTATTCCGTAATTACAAAGTATTATCCTTGTCGTTAATCCAAAATTGGGTGATAGGTCCTGTATTGATGTTTGCACTTGCCATTGCGTTCTTCAAGCTGTTCCCGGGCGAAAACAACGCGAACTTACCTTATATGTATGGTATCATCATGATTGGCTTGGCACGTTGTATTGCCATGGTGATAGTTTGGAACGATTTAGCCAAAGGTGATACACAGTATGCAGCCGGTTTGGTGGCATTCAATTCTATCTTTCAGGTGTTATTCTTTTCCGTGTATGCGTATATATTTATTGCAGTTTTGCCCGCATGGTTTGGTATCCCAACGAATCATGCCGTTGAGAACATCACGATAATACAGATTGCAAAAAGCGTGTTCATCTATCTAGGTATTCCATTTATTGCAGGTTTCCTGACTCGTTTTTTACTCATTCGCATGAAAAGCAAAGAGTGGTATCACACGAAATTTGTTCCGAAGATTAGTCCGTTGACACTTATTGCCTTGTTGTTTACCATCATCGTTATGTTTTCATTAAAGGGAGAAACTATCGTAAAAATACCTTTGGATGTTGTGATGATTGCCATTCCACTATTGATTTATTTTGTAATTATGTTTTTCGCCTCCTTTTATATGAGCAAGAACGTGGGAGCCACTTACGGACAATCGGTTACTTTATCGTTCACAGCAGCAAGTAACAATTTTGAGTTAGCCATAGCAGTTGCAATAGCCATTTTTGGGATGAATTCAGGAGAAGCATTTACTGCGGTTATAGGTCCGTTGGTAGAAGTGCCGGTGATGATTGCCTTGGTGAACGTTGCTTTTTGGTTTAAGAAGAAATATTTTTAAGCATACGAAAAGCAGTTTGAAGCAATTTACTTCTCCATAAACTTTCGCCTAGCAATGGGTATCTCCATTACAGTCTCGATGTTAGCTATTATTTCAAGCAATACATTTTTGAATGCCGTTTGAGTTGGGCAATCTTCATAAAAGATGCTTGTAATAGTTATCTGTTGAGATTCTTCACCCAACCAATGGCAAATAAGTGTTTTTGCTTCTCGAAGAAAAGCACCTTCATTGATGCAAGAATATGCTAAGGCTCCAAATTCTAAGCTCAAATCAGGATGAAAGTTTTCTGCATGTCCGATGATTGCATTATAGGTTTCGTTTGATAATTCATCAATATCCATAACTACTATATTTTACAAGATAATAACTGTTTGTTTTTCAGTCTTATGTTGTTAACATTTCGAATTTGCAAATAAACAAATCCGATACATTTGCAACTAAAACCATTCCCACAAAATTATATAAATTCATAGGATAAAATCAAATAATTCGAAAAATATTTACTTGGGAATTATTTAGATATTTCTTTCGCCATGACTAGTATACTTTGCTCGGAAATTTTCTATTTTATCAAACCTTAAAAATATCTATTGTTTACATACTATTTTCTCGAAAACCTTGTTATTAATTCTATCAAATATCAATGTTATTTATGATTTTTTTCTACTTTTGCAATCGATTTCATACAAGCATGGTTTCGCGAATAGGAATTGATATTCTTTATCAAAAATGATAGGAAATCAAAGTAAAATGTCAAAATTATCCAAATAAGAAAAATAAATTAAATTAATCAAATAACAATTCAAACAACGTATCAAATTATGAAAACAAAATTGATGTTACTACTGTTAAGCTTACTAACAATCAGTGTTAATGCTCAAAAAAAAGCCATCCTAAAATTCGACAAAGTTGCTAACGATTATGGCAAAATAAACGAAGAAAATGGAAAAGCGCTAGCAACATTCACCTTTACAAATGTCGGAAATGACACCCTGCGTGTGCAAGAAGCAAAACCTTCTTGCGGCTGCATCAGCTCCGATTGGACAATGACTCCTATTGCTCCAGGACAAACAGGTTATGTGAAAGCTTTATACAATCCTTACCACATGTCGGGCACTTTCGAAAAGTCAATTTGGGTGCATTCCAATGCTGCCATTCCCGATATCACCTTAACGCTAAAAGGCGAAGTTATCCCCAAAGTAAAAACTTTACAAGACTCATTTCCTATAGTCAATGGTAGTATCAGGATGCCCGGCAAAGGATTCTTTTTACGCAACATCCCCAACACTCAAATCAAAAAAGATTCCATGCTGATCTACAATGCAGGAGACGCACCCCTTAGCCTATCTTTCAAAGATTATCCATCGTTCGTTACTTGCAAAGCCAAACCTACCTCGATAGGTCCCAAACAACATGCAAAAATTTTGATTACTTATGATGCCACCAAAAAGGGCGAATATGGGGTTGTTTCCGACACTATTACGTTGGTAACAAATGATGCTACCGAGCCAAATAAAAAAATTAGTATTACAGCAACGCTTATGGACGATTTTTCAAAACTCACCGAAACTCAAAGAGAAAATGCTCCCAAAATTGTATTTACTGCTGATAACATCGATTTTGGCACTGCCAAATCAGGCGAAATAGTCAAACGCACTTTCGAATTCACAAACAAAGGAAAAGATATGCTGATCATCCGCAAAGCAACTCCTTACAGAAGCGACTGTAAAGTAACAATGGATGGCAGCGACCATATCGCCACAGATCAAACAGGAAAAATCACCCTTGAGTTCAATACAGCAACCATTGTGGGAGACGAAAAACGTACGATTATGGTCACTACAAATGACCCAACACGCTCTTTTCTCATTCTTATTTTAAAAGGAAAAATTACTCAATAATATATATCAATAACTATGTCGAAGCTAAAGAAATATCTGCCTTGGGGCATTAGGATATTCATATTCCTTATGTTTATGTTGTCGGGCATCGCCAAGATGTTCCCGATTTGGGCATTCGAGAAACAATTCGTTGATTTAGGATTTGCATCATGGTGCAATGCCCCCTACTTTGCCCGTTTCATCATCGCCTTAGAAATTGCTATTGGCATTGGCATCTTGCAACCTCACTTTCTCAAACGTTTCGTTATCCCCGTAACTGTAGTTCTTTTAGCTGCATTTTGCGTGCATCTCACCATGCAGATGATTGCCCACGGTGCGATGAGTGGCAATTGTGGCTGCTTCGGGCAATTAATCCCCATGACACCTTTAGAAGCATTCATCAAAAATGTGGTGTGCATTGCCTTGCTGCTATATCTGTACAAACATGTCAACGAAAAAGAAAAGGGACAAAACAATTTTATCTATATCATTGTAATTTATCTCGCCTCCGCCTTGTTTATGTTTGTCTTTTTTCCCTTCAGCCCTTGCAAAAGCACTGAAAAAGTAGTTTCTGAGATAAGTCTCACAGATACTGTTACTAATTCGCCTGAAGCAATAGACACTACAAAAACAGTAGCTGTCAAGCCGGGTAATACAGACAATAAAGACGCATCTATAAAAGATTCTACTCCTATTGTGGTCGAAGAAAAAGGACCTCCAAAAATCAAATCACGCTACAGTTCAGTAACTACTTTTAGCCACAAAAAAGTTGATTTGGATACAGGCAAAAAGATATTATGTTTCTTTGCTCCGGGCTGCGACCATTGTCAACATACTGCCAAACAACTTCACGACTTAGCCAAAAAGATTCACTTGCCTCCCGTTTATGTTATTTTCATGAACGAAGAAACAGAAAAAATTCCTGAGTTTTTCAAGATTGCTGAGTGCACTTTTCCGTATTACATAATGGAAGTTCCAACTTTTTGGAATATGTTAGGTTCCAATGCTGATACACCCGGAGTGCTATATCTTTGGAATGGAAATACCATAAAGTTTTATGAAGGTCTCGAAGCCAATGAATTTAATGTACAAGAATTTGAAAAAGTTATTTCGAATAAATGATTCTTTATTTGTAAATTTGTCGAGAACATTAAAGTATTCAATTTAAGTAATAATAACTTTTCTATCTAACAATGCATCCTCATGAAATCATTTGAAATAATCGGCGGCAAAACTCTTCATGGCGAAATTATCCCCCAAGGAGCCAAAAATGAAGCCCTGCAAGTAATCTGCGCCACAGTATTATGCTCGGAGCGGATCACAATCAGCAACATCCCCGACATCCAAGATGTAAACAAACTCATTGAATTAGTCTCCGATTTAGGTGTTGACGTCAGCAAACTAGCCCCCGATACCTACAGCTTCAAAGCAAACAATATTCGCATGGATTATCTTGCTTCACCCAAGTTTCTTGAGCAGACCACTAGTCTGCGCGGTTCTGTAATGTTGATTGGACCTTTGTTGGCTCGTTTCGGAAAAGCCTACATGCCAAAACCCGGTGGAGATAAAATTGGCCGCCGCCGCCTCGATACCCACCTTTTAGGCTTGCAAAACTTAGGTGCAAATGTGGAATACGACTATTCCAACAACACTTATCAAATCATTGCCAACAAACTCATAGGTTGCGACATGCTCCTCGACGAAGCCTCCGTAACAGGTACCGCCAACATCGTTATGGCGGCTGTCATGGCTGAAGGAACCACCACCATTTTAAATGCTGCTTCCGAACCTTATGTAGTGCAGTTATGCAACATGCTCAACAATATGGGTGCCAAAATCAGCGGCGTCCGTTCCAACTTGCTCACCATCGAAGGCGTAACATCCTTGCACGGTTGTGAACATCGTTTGCTGCCCGATATGATTGAAATTGGTAGTTTCATTGGCTTAGCTGCCATGACACAGTCGAGCATCACCATTAAGGATTGTGGATACAAACACCTTGGAATAGTCCCCGATGTCTTCCGAAAACTTGGAATTATCATCGAGCGCATCGGCGACGACATCTATATTCCTGCCCAAGAAGAATACGAAATTGAAAACTACATTGATGGCTCCATCTTAACCATATCCGACGCCCCTTGGCCCGGATTCACGCCCGACCTTATCAGCGTTGCCCTTGTTGTAGCCACTCAGGCAAAAGGTAGCGTACTCATTCACCAAAAGATGTTCGAAAGCCGTTTGTTTTTTGTTGACAAACTCATTGATATGGGTGCCAAAATCATCCTCTGCGACCCCCATCGCGCCACTGTTATCGGGCTAAACCGCCAAAACCCCTTACGCGGTATAACAATGACCTCACCCGATATACGTGCCGGAGTAGCTTTGCTCATTGCTGCCCTCTCTGCAAATGGAAAAAGCACCATCAACAATATCGAGCAAATTGACCGTGGTTATCAAAACATTGATGAACGTCTGCGAAATCTCGGCGCAGAAATTATTCGTAAATAAGCTTACTTACACAATATTTTTGTACTTTTGTAGTATTATTAAGATTGAATACAAATACTACACAATGGAAAACAATAACCTCCTCGACGAAATAACCCAAGGCGAATACAAATACGGCTTCTTCACCGATGTTGAAATGGATTCGGCTCCCAAGGGACTCAATGACGACATCATACGCTTTATTTCTGCTAAGAAAAACGAACCCGAATTCATGCTTGAATTCCGCCTCAAAGCCTATCGCAAATGGCTCACCATGAAGATGCCCGATTGGGCGCATCTCAACATCCCCCCTATTGATTATCAAGAAATCATATTCTATGCCGCTCCCAAAAACACAAAAAAACTTGGCAGCCTCGACGAAGTGGACCCCGACCTACTCAAAACATTCGAAAAACTCGGAATCCCCCTCAACGAACAAAAACTTATGTCTGGTGTTGCCGTTGATGCCGTCATTGATAGCGTTTCTGTGAAAACCACCTATCAGAAGGTCCTAGAAGACAAAGGTATCATATTTTGTTCCATCAGCGAAGCCATCCAAAACCATCCCGACCTAATTAAAAAGTACATAGGTTCCGTAGTTCCGGTTGGCGACAATTACTTCTCAGCGCTTAATTCCGCTGTCTTCACCGACGGCTCCTTCTGCTACATCCCAAAAGGAACACGTTGTCCCATAGAACTTTCCACCTATTTCCGCATCAATGCTGCCAATACGGGACAATTCGAGCGCACCTTGCTCGTTGCCGACGAAGGCGCCTATGTCAGTTATATGGAAGGCTGCACAGCTCCTCAGCGCGATGAAAATCAACTCCATGCCGCTGTCGTCGAAATCATCGCCCTCGAAGATGCAGAAGTGAAATACTCCACCGTCCAAAATTGGTACCCGGGCGACAAAAACGGCAAAGGTGGCATCTTCAATTTCGTCACCAAGCGGGGCATCTGCAAAGGCAACAGCTCTAAAATATCTTGGACACAAGTCGAAACAGGATCTGCAATAACTTGGAAATACCCTAGTTGCATTCTCAAAGGCGACAACTCCGTCGGCGAATTCTATTCCGTGGCAGTCACCAACAACCATCAACAAGCCGACACAGGCTCCAAAATGATACATCTCGGCAAAAACTCCAAATCCACCATCATTTCCAAGGGCATCTCTGCCGGAAAAAGCGACAACTCCTATCGTGGCCTCGTCAAAGTTGCCAAAGGTGCCACCAATGCACGCAACTATTCCCAATGCGATTCCCTGCTGATGGGCAGCAAATGCGGCGCCCACACCTATCCCTACATCAAAGTGGACAACAAAACCGCCATCGTCGAACACGAAGCCACCACATCCAAAATCTCCGACGACCAACTCTTCTACTGCAAACAACGTGGCATAGATCAAGAAAGCTCCATCAACCTCATCGTCAATGGCTATGCCAAAGAAGTCCTCAACAAACTCCCCATGGAATTCGCCGTCGAAGCCCAAAAACTACTCTCCATCAGCCTCGAAGGAAGCGTCGGCTAAAAGCTAAATCAACTTAAAAAATACAACTTGTGACGTTATAATTCGCAATTTGTAGATTCGTAATTCGTAGTGGCTAACATATCTTAAATCAAAGCTCCACTCATTGCCCTGTTAAAGCTAGAAATTGAAATGAACAAACGAATGCGTCAACTCTCTATAAACATCAATCAAACTCAGCAGCGCATAAAGTCCGCCGCTTACGATTAAAATGATCTTCCACACTTTATTCCTCACAACGAAAGCTAACAACAATGGAATCGCTGCCCAAATCAAACTAAAGAAATTACTAATAAACTGCAACTTCTCCCATGCCTCCGAACCCATTTTAGAAAAAATCATCCAAAACAATTTCGAAAACATCAAAAAGATACCGATTCCAATAATCACACTATCAGAATACTTTCTATTGCCACAACACGCCTGATGTTGCGTTTGCAAATCGCTTCCGCAATTCACACATACCGAAGCATTAGCTTCATTCCCTATACCACATTTCTTACAATTCATAAAACTAAATTTTAAAATTAAGAGAGATTCTAAAAATTAGATATTTCGAGGCGGACAAGATTTTTAAAAGCGCAGTTTACTCAAGTAAATGAGCATTTTAAAAATCGAAGTCCAACGATGAAAAAATAATTTATAGAACTCCCGTTAGTACTTTTGAAAATAACCGTAAAGATACACATAAATATATTCCACAACATATTTTTTAATAAAAATATTTTCCTCTTCAATTAACCTATATTGGTACAAAGTCGTAGGAAATACGTGAATATAGCATTCGGACAAGTGAATATAGCATTCGGACACCCCAACATAGCTTTCGGATACCCAAACATAGCATTCGGACACCCCAACATAGCATTCGGACACCCCAACATAGCATTTGACAACGCATCCTTACTTCTCTGCCTACCCAATCAAATAAATCATCATCAATGATTTATCCACATATAGCTCCTAAAATTAAATAATAACCAGAAACTTGCCTAACGATCCCTCGAAAAATACTTTTTTAGGCGCAATTGTGATAACGATAAACCCAAAATCACAACAAAGATACCACTTATTTTCATGGGAGAGAAAGTTTCGCGTCCCATAAAATAAGAAAGTAATGCAGTGAAGATGGGAATCAGGTAGGTGAATATAGATGCTTTCGTAACCCCTATTTTTTGCGTGCCAATAGTGAACAAAAAGAAAGCCATTGCCGAGGCAAATATAGACAACAACACAATGTTCCACACCAACTCCGAACTTATTTGAACCGTGAAAAAGATATCCCTATCAAACAGCAAAACTAATGGCAAAAAATAAAAGATTCCGATTACGTTCTGCATGGAAATGATGGTGTAAGCATTATATTTCTTGCCGAGCATCTGTAAAATATAACTATACCCCATAACACTTGCCACGGCTATCATCAAAAACATCAAACCTAAAGGAGATGCGGCAAAGCTTAGGTCTTTATTTAACACAACCATCAAAATGCCCAAGAAAGCAATGAAGATTCCGAAGAAAGTCCCCGATTTGATGGGCTCTTTGGCTAAGAAAAACATGGCAAAGGGCACAAACAAAGGGATGGTGGAGATGATTATTGCTGCAACCGTAGGTGCAACATATTTCAATCCATAACTTTCGCCCAAATAATAAATCAAAGGTTCGAAGAATGCCAACAAAAGAAACATTAGGATGTCTTTGCGTTCGATGCGTTGCAGTTTCCCCAAGATTAATGACAAAGTGACAAGAAACAAGGACGCAATCACCAAACGGATGAACACCGTGGACAGAGGGTTGAGGTACTTAAACACGGTTTGTGTCCAAAGGTAGGAGAAACTCCAAAACACCATGGCGAGGGTGAGCAGTAGATATGTGAATGCCTTATTTGTTTTCATATAGGTGCGCAAAAGTAATGAAATATTTGATGCCCTTCGTCAACGGATTGCAGAAAAACATCCGATGCACATCCAATATCTAATAAACTATTCGTATTTTTGCAAAAAAACTGCATGCCGAATAAATCTAAACATAAGAAACTGCCCCCATTGTTTGTAATTAAAGCCACGATGGGATTGCGTAATTTCTTGGTAAAGATTACAAAAGGAATGTTGCCCGCAAATTTTGTCTTGTTGGAGGAAGCTTCCGCCATTTGGAAAGCAAAATCCATAGAAGTAGCCGCCCAATTAAACATTTCGGATTATTTGGAGGAAAAACCCCTGCCGATTTCTACTTTAGCAACCCTCACGGAATGCAATGAAGACGCCTTGTATCGCATGATGCGTACCTTGGCAGGAGAAGGCATCTACAAAGAACTTTCGGATAAACATTTTACAAACACGAAGCTCTCGAAAGCAATTCAAACCAAAGAAGATTCGGTGAAGTACTTCGTGATGCATCATGTGGGCGTGAACAATTGGGATTTGGTGGGCGATTTATTGAATTGTGTGAAGACCGGCGAGAATGCCATTAGCCATAAATACGGCATGGAGCCCTTTGAATATCTAGAAAAGCATCCCGAAAAAAATAATATCTTCAACAAAGCTATGACAGAGACGGCAGAATTGTCGGGAAGCATATTTTTGAATGCTTATAACTTCGGAAAATATAAAAAAATCATTGATATCGGTGGTGGGCAGGGACATTTATTGGCACAGATATTAAACAAATTCCCCGCTGTTGAGGCTATTTTGTTCGACCAGGCACATGTGGTGCGCGATGCACATCTTCTTCTAAAAAAAAATAAAGTTGATGATCGTTGTAGCATCGTTGAAGGAAGTTTTTTCGCATCCATACCACCAAATGGCGATCTTTATATCTTAAAAAACATACTGCACGATTGGGATGACTCAACTTCCGCAGAAATTCTTAAAAATATTCGTGCAGCCATGCTTCCGCATAGCAAATTGCTATTGATTGAAACCATTATCAAACCAAATAATAAACCCTCGTTTGGCAAGTTTGTTGACTTGCAAATGCTCATCGGAACTTCAGGTGGGAAGGAAAGGACGCTTGAAGAATTTACGAAACTTTTGACTGAGGCTGGATTCGCCTTCCGACGTGTTATTGAAAATGCTACCCCTTTCAGCTTTATAGAAGCTGTCATTAATTAATTTCTTACTCATAAAAATGAAAATACTCCTCATAAGTCCCGGCTCGCCCGACGAAATTGATAATTTGATTATCCGCCAAATTCCTTATTTGTTTGCCAAAGCATTCACGGCACCTCATGCGATAGCCACGGTGGCAGCATTGACTCCAAGGGAACACGAAGTTACGCTGCATGATGAGTACATGAAAGGTCCGGTGGATGATTTTTTGCCCGGGACCGACTTCGACATCATCGGGGTAAGCATCACATCGAACCAACTGCAACGAAGTTTGAAAATAGCACAGCTGTGCAAGAAATTTTGCCCTAAATCTTTATTAGTGGTGGGCGGCATTGGCGTGGAAACGCTCATCTATAAAAATAAGGAAGACATAGATGTGGTTTTTCATGGCGAAGCGGAGGACACTTGGGGCAGATTTTTGGAGGATTACAAGACGGGCAGTTATCTTCGGGTGTACAAAAACGTTTCGAAGCCTGACATGACTCAGGCGCCGCCTCCCCGTTGGGATTTGATTGCGAAAGATATTTGCGCCTACAATTCCGTTTCGGTTCAGACTACGCGCGGATGTCCTTTCGACTGCAGTTTTTGTGATGTTATCTATACTTACGGTCGCAAACCGCGCAGCAAATCAATCGAACAGGTGTTAGAAGAAATCCGTAGGTTGAATGATTTGAAAGTGATGATGGTTTTCATAGCGGATGATAATTTTGCGGGAGATAGGAAGTATGTGAAAGATCTCCTTCGTCAGTTAATCGTGTTAAACAACTCGTTTAAAGTGCCGATGGGCTTCTTTACTCAGTTAGATATTACGGTTGCAGAGGACGATGAGCTGTTGGAGCTGTTAGCCGATGCCAACTTCTATAACTTGATGATAGGAATTGAATCGGTGAACGATGATTCGCTGAAGGATATGAACAAAAAGCAAAATATCGGTGTGTCGGCAACGGCGGCGATACAGAAAATTCAGTCGTATGGCATGGCGGTGTTGGTTCACATGATTATTGGCGCAGATTCTGACGATGAAACGGTGTTCGACAAGACGGCAAATTTCGTGCAAGAGGCAAACATCATCTTCCATATATGTCATCCTTTGGCTGCGCCTCCGGGCACCAAGATGTGGTATGACTATAAACGGCAAGGACGCCTGGTGACGACCGAGCATGAGGAAGCGAGCGACAAAATGGATATCATCACCAATATAATTCCAAAAAATATGTCGCGCATAGAACTCTTTGAAGGTTTGGCTGACTATTGGGATAAGATTTATGTGCATGATAAGTTTCTCGAACGTGCGCTGGGTTACGTAAAAGGCATCACCTACACTCCCAAGGCTAAGCCGCCCGGGTTTTCGTCCTTTTGGGCGATGAGGAAGATGATGGGAAGTATGTTTATGTACTTCATGTTTAAAATCCCTAAGAAAGATAGGCAGACTTTCTTTAAAGTTTTGCGCGCTGCGGATAAAAAAAAGTTAGGATTTCTGATGCCGAAGATTGTATATATGTACACTTTTTTCATTATAGATTGCAAACGCTCTGCATACGATGCAAAAGTGGCGCGCGAAATGGCACAATGGGAGCGCGATAATCCCACGAAGGTGAAAGTGGATTCGTGCGACATCCCCGTTTCGGAGAAAATTCGCGAAAATGGCAAACATTTGGTGGCGGAAGCCTACAAACATCTGCGCAGCCACACGCCGTTGAAAGAAATCATCTATAAAACTATCGTCGCCGCTATGCTCGACTTCAGCGACCGCTTTGGCGACACGTTTGAAGGTATGGACGACTTCCACAGAGAACATATTCGCGACATTTGCGACCGAGCGATGCCCAACGTGATAGCCACAACCGCAGAAACTACCGCAGAATTTCCCGAGCAACAGCCTGCGGGTTTCACACGCGAGATAATGGATGCATTGGACAATGCGGTTCGCTACCGAAATATGTATAAGTAGGAAGTGTGAAGTACCGAAAGTTTGAAGTAATTATAGGTTTCAGGAAACATATATCTTCAATTCTAAAATTTATTTTTATTTGCATACCATAGAAGAAGGGATAGTTGCCGCTATGCTATAATTCTGAAGGTGAAATATATATCGAATTTTATTTTTTAAAGGATTAGAGCATTTTTAGTCCTTTTCTTTATTTCAAAAGTGGATTTTCTAAAAGGAACGATGGTTCGAAAAACTAAAAAGTAAGGCAACCGACTACTGTTGGCGTGCCTACTTTTTGAAAAGTAAGGCAACTTACTACTGTTGGTGTGCCCACTTTTTGAAAAGTAAGGCAACTTACTACTGTTGGTGTGCCTACTTTTTGAAAAGTAAGGCAACTTACTACTGTTGGTGTGGCTACTTTTTGAAAAGTAAGGGGACCAACAACTGTTGGTGTGCCTACTTTTTGAAAAGTAAGGCAACCAACTACTGTTGTTGTGGCGAAAAACTAAATTTTAGTGGGTTGGTTTATGAGCGATGGAGTGAAAATCTAGAGAACAGACGTACTCTGTTAACAGACCTTTAATGATTATAAAAAATTAGTCGTACTCTGTTGACAAACCTTGCATGATTTTAAAAAATCAGACGTACTCTGTTGACAAACCCTGCATGATTTTAAAAAATCAGACGTACTCTGTTGACAAACCCTGCATGATTTTAAAAAATCAGACGTACTCTGTTGACAAACCCTGCATGATTTTAAA
>CAIOYH010000068.1 GCA_903862465.1 uncultured bacterium
GCTTCCCACCCTAGTTTAAAAGAAATATTTTAGCCAATTGCTTTGTGAAACTCCGTTATTGATGAACTTATGCATATTGTACAAAAAAAAGAAGAATGATTGCTGGGCGACGTGAAGTGACTGAAAAGAAGGCTGTTTGCCCCTGCGCCAAGGATGGAAGCGGCTAGCCCACAGCGCCGTTTTTCAGGCGCGAGGACTAATAGCGGACAGCCTGACCCCCGTTTTTCAGGGGGAGGCGCCCAAATTAGTTGCAAGTTGCAAGTTATAAAGTTGCAAGTTCCAAATGTCAAGGAATAAGGAGAATAGGTGCGAAGTTACAAACTTCGCACAACAGTTACAAACTTCGCACAACAAGTTTGGGAAAAAACATGAATGATTTTTATGGAAAACAGCACAATGTGAATCTAAGATAGACGTTAAAAAGAAATAGAGTATTAATAAAAACCTTGAATTATGAAAACAAAAATTTTGATATGTGTTAGTTTTGTTGCGCTGATGTTGCTTGGGGTGCAATGGAGTGGTTGTGGTAGTAAAAACGCTAAGGAATTGAATGTGGTGGGGAAAGAGAGTGCAGAAAGAATGATGGAGCAGACGTTAGCTACGGCTTCGGAAAGCAAAGATGAGGCGGCACCACCTACGGATAAGAGTGGTGATAATGCAAAGGCTAAAGAGGAGGGGAATAAGAGCGGAGGGGAGAAAAACGCGCAAGTGGATGTGGAAAAGATTCCGCAGAAGATAGTGAAAACGGCTGATATAAGTTTTAAGGTGGAAAAGTATGATGTGGCACGCACGAATATTCTTGGTATCATACAAAAACATCAGGGGTATGTTTCGGCAGAAAATCAAACGGGAGATGTTTATAGAACGACGAATGTGATGGTGGTTCGGGTGGGCGCCGCTCAGTTTGATGGTTTGATTGATGAGTTGTTGAAGCAGGCAGTTTTTGTGGATTATAAAAAGATTAATGCGGATGATGTTACGGAAGAGTTTGTGGACGTTGCGGCGCGTTTGAAATCGAAGAAGGATGCGCTGTTGCAGTATGAACTTATTTTGAAGAAGGCAAATTCGATAGACGAGATATTGGATGTGCAGCAATATATCCGCACGCTTCAGGAAGAAATAGAATCCATGGAAGGGCGTTTGAAATATTTGAACAATAAGGTGGATTTGAGCACGGTGAACATGACTTTTTATGAGCAAAGCGATATGTTGCCTGTTCAAACGGAGTCGTTCGGATGGAAAATGAAAGAGGCATTGGCATGGGGATGGCATGGGTTTTTGGAGTTTTTGGTGGGGATGGTTTATTTGTGGACCCTGTGGCTTGTGATGGGCATTACGCTTTTTATCATCCTGCGCATGGTGAAGCGGGGACGTAAGAGAAGGATGCAGCGGAATCAGGCGAAGTAAGCTTAAACGGGAGTTCTATAAATGGCTTTTTCGTCGTTGGACTTCAATTTTTAAAATGCTCATCCCGACTGCTAGTCTGGACTGCGCTTTTAAAAATCTTGTCCGCCTCGAAAAATCTAATTTATAGAACCCCTCTAATGTATAATTATAGAGAAGATGGGAATTTATTCGGAACATATCAGCAGTGTGCAAAATGCCAAAATCAAGAATGTGGTGTTGCTGCAAAAGAAGTATAGTGCCCGCAAAGAACAGCAGTTGATAGTTATTGAAGGCATCAAGGAGTTGGGCATGGCGGTAAGTGCGGGTTTTGAGATTGACACCTTGTTTGTTTGTTTGGATGTTGTCAAAGACAGGAATGAGACCAATGAGATTGTTGTTGGGATAGAAGCTGAGAAAGTAATCTCGGTGACCGTTGAGGTTTTTGCGAAGATGGCATATCGGGAAGATTCGGGCGGGGTGTTGGCTTTGGCAAAGCCGAAGCATCTTGCGTTGGAAGCTGTTGGGTTGGGTGGAAATCCTTTGGTGTTGGTGTTGGATGGTGTGGAAAAGCCCGGCAATTTGGGGGCGGTGCTGCGTACGGTGGATGCGGTGGCGGCAGATGTGCTGATAGTGTGCGACACGCAGACCGATATCTTTAACCCCAACGTGATACGGTCGAGCATCGGCTGTGTTTTCAACAATCAAATCATAGTTTGCTCAAGCCATGAAGCGATAGCTTGGTTGCGCAAAAAAGACATACGGATATTCGCAGCAGCTTTGCAAACGGATTTATTCTATCATCAAGCTAATTTCACACAGGCAAGCGCTTTGGTGTTTGGCACTGAATCTACCGGGCTGACAGCAGCGTGGTTACAAGCGGCTGATGCCATTATAAAGATACCGATGTTGGGCAAAATTGATTCGTTGAACGTTTCAAATTCGGTTGCCATTATGGCGTATGAAGCAAAAAGACAAAGAAATTTCATCTAATCTAAAGTATTATTTGTACCTTTGTGTGAAATATTGATTGTGAAAAGCTGTTCTATTTAAATTGTAAACTTATGAAAGCATATAAATATATTCTTGTTGCCGCTGTCGTTTGCTTGTTCGTTTCAAACGACATTCAAGCGCAAGCTAACCATAAGAGCGATTCCACCACCACGATTGCCAATCAAACTATCACTAAAAATACACCTTTGTGGAGCTACAAACGCATAGGCTTTTCGGTAGATATGGGCTTTGGTGTGTATGGTTCCAAGCATAATTCGGGGAGTTATACCTATGTGGCACCTTTCATGAGTTATAGGTTCAGCCCGAAGTTTCGTTTGGATGTAGGAGGCATCTATCAACAGGCTTTTGGTGGGTTTAATAATTATCAAGGCTTTGGTTTAGGCGGAAATGGCGGAAACCTGATGTTGTTTGCGCGTGGCAACTATCTGGTGAACGACCGACTTATCATCTCAGGAACTGTGTATAAAACCTTCGACACCAACAAACCCACCAACACCGAATTGATAAACAAAAAGAACTCTTTCGACAACTATGGTGTGAGTGTGGCGGTGGATTATAAGATTACGGAGCATTTGACGATAGGCGCTCAAATCAATTATTCTAACGGAAACAACAGTCCGTTCTATCAATCGCAGAACAACCCCTATCAAGGAGGCTATCAAACGGGCATCAACACGGGCTATCCGAATCGGACGGGCTTCATGGGTTGGTAAGCTTTAGCATCTACAAATTTCTTCTATCAAGGTCAACCTGTCAGCCATAGGCAAGAGACCATCTATCCAATGGATTTTTAAGTTGCGGCGTTCCATGCCACGAAACCAAGTCATTTGGCGTTTCGAGAATTGATGGATGGCGATATTGAGCAGGCGAACCATCTCGTCATAACTATATTGGTGGAGCATATACTCTGTGATGAATTTATATTCCAAGCCATAGCGTATCAATCGCGAGGGGCTTATGCCGGCATCCAACAAAGCTTGAACTTCGGCTATCATTCCTTCTTGAAGGCGGGCGTGGAGGCGATGTGTTATCCTGTCGCGAACCACATCGCGCGGCAATTGAATACCGAAAATATACTGTTGAGCGGGCAAATAGCTTTCGGTGGCGATGTTCTTTTCGGAGGAAAAATGAGCAATCTCCAAAGCACGTATCAAACGGCGGCGGTTCTCTGTGTCGGTGTCGTTGTGGAGGCTTTTATATTGCAGAAGCATCTCTTTCAACTCTTCATCCGTCTTGGCGGCAAGGCTTTGGCGAAACGCTTCATCCACGCCCACATCGGGCACGGCATAGTTGCGCAAAACAGCTTCGATATACATACCCGTGCCACCACATAGGATGGGAGTTTTACCTCGCGCAACAATGTCGAGATATGCCGCTTTGAAATCCTGCGTGAAGCGAAACAAATTGTACTCTTCTCCTGCCTCAGCAATGTCAATAAGATGATAGGGGATTATGATGTCCTCCCCAGCGAAATCCGAAAGGTCTTTACCCGTGCCTATAGTCATGTTTCTATACACCTGGCGCGAATCGGCACTGATGATTTCCCCATCAATGCTGTGCGCCAAAGCAACTGCTAATTGTGTTTTGCCTGTGGCAGTGGGTCCGAGGATGGTTATTAGCATGTTTTTGGTAAAAGGTATAAGGTAATGGGTAGATAGTAAATGGTAAAGGGTAATTGGGTCTTCCTACTTTGAAAACGTATTAAACTGCTTCACCCCTACCAACACATCATACATTTTTCCTTGTTCGCGGGTGTAAGCATAGATGGTGTATTCATTGTCGGTTTCGTAGTGCATGCCTTCCACCAAGGTTTCGTCGCCGGCATGGGAGGTGTTGTCCAAATATACATATTGATAGTTATAATAGCCTTGTTTCAGGTAGAGGGTGGCTTCATAGCCGCGGCGATTGTAGTTATAACTCAATTTGGCATCTTTGGAATACGCCCAATCGGTTAAGGCGCCTAAGATATAGAGGCTGCCGCCTGTCAGCGGGGCTTCATATTTCAGAAAGAAATGCACATAAACGTATTCGGCTTCTATGTCGTTGTCTTTGATGTTATCGTCCGATTTGATGAACATCCTGCCATTGATATCCTTCTGCGACACGAAGACTTTGAAGGTTTTGCGCTCTTCATCTTTCAAAAAGACCTCGTAGCCTATGGAATCTTTCACGATTCGTTGAATGAATTCCGTATAGAAATTCATCCCTTTGATGTCGAACCAACGAAAGATATTGCCGCCTGTGAACACGTTTTCTTCTTCATAATTATAATCCAAAATATCGCCTTTGATGTAAAGCGGTTTCAGGTTCGTGATAGCATTATCCCAGCGACCGTTTTGTTGCAACACGATTTTCAAATCCTGATAAGGGTTGTTGATGGTGTAGCCTGTTTTGTCAATAGAAAAGTCCACCTCTTGTTTGTAGTTGCGATATTCCACGATGGTGGGCTGCTTCACCACAGCATTGATGGTCACCTTGGGGTCCACTATCATCATGCGACGGGTGAGCACCAAATCGTCGGGGTTGTCTTCCATATATACTTTCAGGAGATAATTGCCAGAAAGGATGGGAGTCATGCGTTCGGTGGGCAGGGTGATGGTGTAGTGGATGTATTTTTGCAGGGTGTTGAACGAGAATTTATAATCGCGGATGTCGTCGTCGTAGAAGCCGTTGAGGTATTCGTTGGGCAATAGGTCGGAAGGCGCCCAGTTGGCGTCGCAATGGATGAGGGTGTAGCGCATGCGTTTGTAAGTGCCGTCCAAATCATCGAAATCAAGAACAAGTTTTTCTTCACCATTCAAGTTGATGACGGGTGAGGTGAGCACAAAACCTTCCCGATAGAAGAGGACGGTCTTGATGTTGGGCTTATACACATAGTCTTCGGCGCGGAGATAGTTTTCTTTGAAATATTCGATGGAGGCTTTGGGCAGCGAATCCTTAACGGAAGCTTTTTTGCGCTGTGCCACCAAGCTTTGCGGGATGCAAAAGCCCATGATGATGCCCAAAAGCACAAGCGATAAACGATAGGAAGGTTTTGAAAGGTGCATGTTATTGTTTTATGATACAAAATTACAAAACTTTGATGGAATAGAGGGTATTAATTTGGGAAATTGATGGGGGAGGGTTCGGAAGGGGGGGGTAAATGACAATAACAATGCGTGATTTTGTGAAACAAAAAGAGCCTACATCAATGCGATATAGGCTCTTTTATTTTTCTATGAAAAATTAACTATTCCCAACTCACCTTCACATTCTTTGTAGCAAGCGAAGTTTTCACTTTAACCAAATAGATAGCTGAGGATAGTTTCAGTGTTTCGGTAAACACATTGCTGCTGTTAGGTTTGGCTTTGAACACGCAAGCTCCTGTGAGAGTAAACACTTCCACTTCTTGGATTTCTTCACCTGTCTGAGCAATGATGTTTAGCTTTTGACTCGTTGCAAACACATTGATATTGGATGCTGTCAACGGAGCATTGCTGTTGTTGAATCGGATGAAGAATCTGCCTGTAACCTCGTTGGTTGGAAACTCAAAGTTGTAAGAAGAATTCTCCGATAGATTCGTTATTTTGCCTTTCAAACGGTCTTCTAAGTAAACGGGGATGCTGCTTTCTAAATCGAAGGCGGTTATCTTCGCTTTGTCGCCAGCACCTCCCATAATGCTTAGAGGAATTATTGCATTGGTATTACTGATGGTGTTGATGACTAATTTCTCTCCTGAAGCAGCCTGTGAGTACATTCCAACGGGCAATCCATCGAACATTTTTTCTGAATCATAGTCTTCGTAGGTAAGTTTTGCGTCAGGATTTCTGCAAATCACCATTTCGTCCATACCCATATCGGTTTCGGTTTTCAGACGCACAAGAATTTCTGTATTGTCTGCCTCTTTGTAGAATGTGCCGGTGCTATGTGTGCGAGCAGAAAGTGGCAGTGTGATTCTAGGTTTGGCACAAATAGCTTTAACAAAGAAACCTTGCAAAGGAGCAATGAATTGTTTGGTGGTTGAGGGAACACCTACCCCATTTGCCGAATTATAGACGGAGAAATAGGAAGTGTTGGTTACAGGAGGTCCCATCATTGCAGGATTCCATAAATATAAGGTAGTGCTTATATTTGTTTTGCCAAGGTCATTCCAATCTAGATAAGAAGGGAAAGGATTTGCTAACAAATTCCAACTATGAGTTGCTAAAGGACCATCAAATACTAAAGGAATTGAATAAGTGCAAGGATCAGGAAGATTTGTACAGAACAAATTTCCTGAGAGAGAAGCCGTGAAAGTTGCACTTGGACACACAGCATAGCCAACAGTAGGTTGCAAGAAATAATACGAAGAAGTAACATTTGTCAACCAATTATGACCATCATTATAAGGTTTCAGTTGTGTGCTGCCACCTATAGGAGTGATGTTAGAAAGCGAAGCACCCATGCTTTGTTGGAATGGAGAGCCAAACAAATGCCAGTTATTGGTCAGAGCCCTTTGAGTAGTAGCAGGCAAACTACATGAATTATTGATAAATGATGAGCCGGATGCTAGCACCAAACCACTTACCCCTGCATTGTTTGTTATGGAGCCTTCAACGGTAACTTTGCTACAACCGTTTAACGTAAGCGATTTGCCCGTGTTGATGGTGAAATTAGATCCACTTCCGGTTATGGTAATACCTGTTATATGAGTGCAGTTGTCAAATGTTATGTTTTTATCAATAGTGATACTAGTAGCTAAAGTAATGGTTTGCCCATCAATTTCCTGTGCGAAAGTAACGGTTCCATTGTTATTAACATTAGCAATGGCATCCCTCAAAGAGCCGTAGCCACTGTTCAAGGTGTTGGTAACAGTTACTGAAGTATTATTATTAATAGTTAATGTGCCATTATAATACGTGATAGCGTAGTTATTTGATGTTTGTCCACTTGGTATAATGGTATAAGTACCAACGGCGGTGGCAGTAGGAGCTGTACCTCCAAAAGCAATAGAACCTTCCAGATCAGTATCGTTTTCACCTGTGATAAAACCACTATATGTAACCGTAAAAGAATTAAATACTAAACCATCATAATTCTTAGATTTGTTTTCTGCCGTTATGGTTAATGGTTTTGCTGAGATATCAGCAATTAAATAGCTAGGCTGTATAAGGTTGTAATTGAAAGCATCTGCACCAGAAATTGTCATTGTTGAAGAAACAACGATGTCTGTTCCAACATTTGCTTGCACAAAATTACCTGTTGTGCTATTTCCAAGGTTAACAGTTCCACTATATAACACACCATTTAATTGAGCTCCGCTTACACTAGCAATTGTGTATGTGTCATATATTTTATTATGTGCCAAAGCATTTATTACCGTGAGTGTTGCCTTACTTACGGTTAATGTTCCCGCAACATGTGTTACCTCATAATTTGTAGCTGTACCACCTGATGCCGTAATCGGATGCGTTCCGAAAGTCGCTGCTGCGCCTATTGTGGTACTTAGATTTACACCCGTTATTACAGAATAATCATCAGTATAATAAAAAGTACCCGTTATCGAATAATCTAAAGCAGGATCTATTGCTCCATAAACTTTCGATTTACTATTTGCAGTAACCGTTAATGCCGCTGCTTTGCTCACGGTTAATGTTCCATTTGCATGTGTTACCTCATAATTTGTAGCAGTTCCTCCCGTAGCTGTAATGTCATGTGTTCCGTACGTTGCTGCTGCGCCTATTGTGGTACTTAGATTAACACCTGTAATTACTGAATAGGTATCGCTGTAATATAAAGTTCCCGATGCAGTATAATCTAAGTTAGGGTCTGTTGCTCCATATACTTTTGATTTATTATTGGCAGTTACGGTTAATGGTGCTTTATTCACCGTTAAGGTAAAACTTGTAGAAGTTGTTTCGCTGCAAACACCGTTTTTTACTATTGCTCTATAATACCATGTACCAGCAGTTGTGGGATACTCTGAATAGGTGTCATTAGTATTGGAAATAGTTGTCCAACTTCCAAGGTTTAATTTTTTCTCCCAACCTTGTATTATGCCTGTATAACCACCTAAAGTCATGGTTCCTGTTGAAGAGCCATACGTAATAGAGCTTGTTCCACTAATGCTTCCCCCATTGGAGGTCGGGTCAACTGTGATTGAAGCAGAACCTGTTTGTAACTGAGAACAACCATATACATCAGAAACACTTACCAGATCGTAAACAAACTCACCGGAATTAATTGTTGACTGTGGAACAGTAATCGAATTTCCTACAGAAGTAACAAAAGTATTCCCACCAGAGTTTAGAGTATAGGTAAATGAATACGCTGATGTTCCGCCTGCTCCTGTAAAGGTAATTTCTGGTGAAGGAGTTGAACCAACACATGCTGTTGCTGTCCCATTGATACTTGCAGTAGGTAGTGGGTGAACAACAAAGTTTGTTATCATGTCTGTGAAGTTTGTAGTGCAACCATTCACAGCGATTGAAGTAAGTTCATAAATATAATTGTCAGGAGAAAAGCCTGACCCGGTGTAGGATACATTACCTAAGGCATCTGATGTAACATTTCTTGTAACATTCAAAACAGTTGAACCATAAGTTATGGTACTGTAAAAGGTATTGTTTAGATTAGGTAATAAACCACTGGCAGTAAATAATACATCGTCGCCATAGCAATTGGAAGGGCTAACTGTTCCTGTTGTAAAGGTAGGATTTGGTTTTACGACTATTTGTTTATATCCAGAATTAAGGGTCAAACAAACACCACTTTTAACCACAGCTCTAAAACGGGTAGTTTCTGATAATGGACCCGAAGTGTAGGAGTCATTGGTATTAGTAATATCAGTCCAAACAGTAAACGGAGATACTGTTGATTGCCACTTTTGAACCGTTCCCATATATCCTGTTAAGCTTAACAAGCCGCTTGTGTTGCCGAAACAGATAGATGAAGTTCCTGTAACTGTACCACCAACTGTTGTTGGATCAACACTTATCAAAACTGGATCTGAATTTGCTTGTGAGCAAGCACCACTTTTAACCACTGCACGAAAATAGGTGTTTGAGGAAAGGTTACCAATAGTCGCTCCGGTTAAAGTTATTGAAGTACTAACAATAGTAATAGGACTAGTAAAAGAAACATCTGACGATTTTTCCCATCTCACAACACTTCCTGTATTACCACTTAAAGTTAGGCTTGCAGGCGTACTTCCGGAACAAATTGTTTGATTGCTAGCTACGGCTCCCCCAACGGATAAAGGATTTACGGTTACAAGAGTGTTAGCCGAAATAGCTTGCGAACAAGTTCCACTTTTAACAAATGCTCTGAACCTTGTGTTTTGAGTTAAAGGACCAGATGTATAGGTGGTGTTAGTATTTGCAAGGTCAGAATAAGTCCATGTCCCGGAAATCAATACTCCCGATTGCCACTTAACAACAGTTCCGGTTTGTCCGGTAAGCGTGAGTAAACCACTGTTGGTTCCATAACAGACGCTTGTACCTCCTGTAACACTACCTCCTACTGATGCAGGATTAACTGTTACAGTGGTCGGGTCAGAATAAGCTTCTGGACAAGTACCATTTTGAACTACTGCCCTGAATTCAGTTGTTTCTGATAGTGCACCTGATGTATAAGTTGCCAAAGTATTACTAATGTCAGTCCATGAAGTGAATGGACTTACGGATGATTGCCATTTGATAATGGTTCCAGTGTAGCTGCCTAAAGTTAATAAATCGCTTGTGCTTCCTGAACAAATGGTAGTTCCACCACTAACGGCTCCTCCAACAGAAGTGGGGTCAACTGTTACGGTTGTCGGATCAGAATTGGCTACAGGACAAACACCGCTTTGAACTACTGCTCTGAATTGAGTGGTTTCTGATAAAGCTTCTGAAGTATAAGTTGTCAAAGTGTTACTTATATCATTCCATGAAGTGAATGGACTTAGGGATGATTGCCATTTGATAATGGTTCCAGTGTAGCTGCCTAAAGTTAATAAACCGCTGATGCTTCCCGAACAAATGGTAGTTCCACCACTAACGGCTCCACCAACAGAAGTGGGGTCAACGGTTACGGTTGTTGGAGTGGAGTTTGTTGCTGAACAAACACCGCTTTGAACTACTGCTCTAAATTGAGTGGTTTCTGATAAAGTTCCTGAAGTATAAGTTGCCAAAGTGTTACTTATATCATTCCATGAAGTGAATGGACTTACGGATGATTGCCATTTGATTATGGTTCCAGTGTAGCTGCCTAAAATTAATAAACCGCTAGTGACTCCCGAACAAACGGTCGTTCCACCACTAACGGCTCCACCCTCAGAAGTGGGGTCAACTGTTACGGTTGTTGAAGTGGAGTTTGTTGCTGAACAAACACCGCTTTGAATTACTGCTCTAAATTGAGTGGTTTCTGATAAAGTTTCTGAAGTATAAGTTGCCAAAGTATTACTAATGTCTGTCCATGAAGTGAATGGACTTACGGATGATTGCCATTTGATTATGGTTCCAGTGTAGCTGCCTAAAGTTAATAAACCACTTGTGCTTCCCGAACAAATGGTAGTTCCACCACTAACGGCTCCACCCTCAGAAGTGGGGTCAACTGTTACGGTTGTTGAAGTGGAGTTTGTTGCTGAACAAACACCGCTTTGAACTACTGCCCTGAATTCAGTTGTTTCTGATAGTGCACCTGATGTATAAGTTGCCAAAGTATTACTAATGTCTGTCCATGAAGTGAATGGACTTACGGATGATTGCCATTTGATTATGGTTCCAGTGTAGCTGCCTAAAGTTAATAAACCGCTTGTGCTTCCCGAACAAATGGTAGTTCCACCACTAACTGTGCCAGCAACAGTTGCAGGATAAACAATAAATGCCCCTGAAATCAAACTCTTTTGTGGCGTTCCACACAAGCCTGTTACTACACAATAGTAATACAAAGTTCCCTCGGTACCTGCTTGGGGTGTATAACTATTAGTTTGTGCACCATTAGTTGAGCTCAGGGTTTGTCCACCGCTATTGCTATTGCTTAAATTGCTAAACCATTGATAGCTTAAACTGGTTCCCGTAGCTGTTACAGTAATAGGGGTGAAGGTTCCACCGACACATTGAGTTTGCATATCAGTTGCTTGGTTTGTAATAGCGGGGTTGGTACAAGAGCAATTCGTACTAAAACTTGCCCCTGCATCTTTATTTGTCCAATTGGCAGTTGACCATGCAACATTGTCCACCTGAATACAAGTTAAATTTGGATTGCTTGATGCATCAAAATCAGTTAAGTTGGTATTGTATCCATTTTTTACATTCAAGCTCGTTAATTGATTGTTGTTGCAATACAAAGTCTGAAGAGCAGTATTGGATATAACATTTAAGCTGCTTAAAGAATTGATACCGGTTGCCAACGTAGTAAGTGCTGTATTGGAAGAGACATCCAAACTCGTTAGATGATTGAAGTAACAATATAGCTCTGTAAGAGAAGTAAGACTGGATACATTCAGGCTCGTTAATAAATTGCCGCTACAATCAAGATACGTAAGATGTGTATTGGATGAAAGATTCAAACTTGTTAGTGAATTGCTGCTACAATCCAAATACGTGATATTCGTAAAAGATGCTATGCCTGTTAAATCAGAAATGTTGTGCCCACTTACATTTATGCTTCCTGTATAAGCAGCAGCTTCCGAACATTCAATTTCTCCATCGTTATTGGCATCAATCCCTGATATTGCTAACAATGCCGCATTAAAGTTCGCATCAGGGATGATTACAACACAAGCACTGCAATTTGTACTATATCTTGCCGTAGCATCCTTCTTTTGCCAATTGGCAGTTGACCAGGGTACATTGTCCACCTGAATACAAGTTAAGTCAGGGTTGTTAGTGGCATCAATATCTATAAAATTGACATTGTTTCCATTCTTTACGTTCAAACTCGTTAGTGAATTGTTTTGACAATACAAGGTTTTCAGCGCAGAAACAGATGAAACATCCAAAGTCGTTATAGCATTATCGCTACAGTTCATACCCATAAGAGCCGTATTTAAAGAAACATACAAATTGGATAATTGATTGCTGTTACAGTAAATCTCAGTAATCAAAGAAAGCCCGGTAATATTTAAATTGGTCAAATTATTAGTGTTACAATTCAAATATGTTAGTGCGGTGTTGGTATGTAAATCCAAAGTCGTTATTTGATTACCCGCACAATCTATAGCTAAAAGTGCGGTAATACCTGTAACATTCAAAGTCGTTAAAGCATTGCCGGAACAATCTAAACGTTCAATCTTTGTATTAGATGATAAATCCAAAGACGTTAGGAGATCCATATAACAGTTCAATTCGGTGATATTAATAAAAGCTTCTATACCTGTCAAATCTGTAATAGGGGACGAGGTTGCGTAAATAGTTCCGGTATAAGCCGTAGCTTCATCACATTGCACTTCCCCATCACCATTGGCATCAAGCCCGGATGTTGCTATCAGTGCCGCTTTAAAGTGTGCGTCGGGAATGTTTATAACACAAATGCCGCAATCTGTACTAAAAATTGCTTCATCAATACCACCTGACCAGTAGTCTTCCGACCATTGCACATTATCTACCTGAATACAGGTTAAACTAGGATTATTGGTTGCATAAAAGTCGGTATTGATGTTAGTATTATGTCCATTTTTTATATTCAGAGTCATTAGTAAATTGTTAATGCAAGTAAATGTTCTGAGAGCTATATTGGATGAAACATCTAAGTATTTTAATGAATTATGGTTGCAATCCAGATACGTAAGCGCTGTATTGGATGAAACATTTATGCTTGCTAATAAATTGATGCTACAATCCAGATAGGTGAGAGCCGTATTGGATGAAACATTCATGCTCGTTATATGGTTGTTGGAAAATGCAAGATCGGAAAGAGCGGTTAAGTCTGAAACATTTAGGCTCGTTAATGCATTGGCATTGCAATTTAAAGTTTGAAGAGCCGTATTGGATGAAACATCCAGACCGGTAATTGAATTGCTGCTGCAATCCAGATAGGTAAGATGTGTATTGGATGAAACATTCAGGCTTGTGAGTGAATTGCCAAAGCAATCCAAGTAAGTGATATTCGTAAATGATGCAATGCCTGTTAAATCAGAAATGTTTTTTTCGCTTACATTAAGGTCGCCTGTATAAGCAGCAGCATCTGAACATTTGATTTCACCTTCACCATCATCAAGCCCGGGTATGAGTAATAAGGCAGCTTTAAAGTTTGCATCGGGGATGTTTACAACGCAAATGCTGCAATCTGTACTATATCGTGCAATAGCATCTTTATTTGTCCAGTTGGTTTTTGACCAGGACATATTATCAACCTGAATGCAAGTTAAATCTGGGTTGTGTGTGGTACAAAAATAAGAGTTTGAAATGTTGGTGTTGTTTCCATTTTTAATATTCAAACTGCTTAATGAATTATAGCTACAATCCAATCTCGATATGGCTGTATTGGATGAAAAATCGAGACTTGTCAGTTGGTTAGATGCACAATTAATCCTAACAAGTGAAGTAAGACCGCTTACATTCAAATTAGTCAATAAATTATTATTGCAATACAAACCAATAAGTGCTGAGTTGGATGAAACATCTAAACTTGTTATTTGATTGTAAGCACAACCAAAATAATTTAAAGAAGAAAAACCGGAAATATTTAAACTTGTTAGTGAATTATTTCCACAAAGAAAATTCACAAGAGCAGTATTGGACGACACATCTAAAGCTGTTAGTTGATTATTGCTGCAATCCAAATCGGTGAGCAATGTAAGAGCGGAAATATGTAAAGTTGTCAAGTTATTACTATTACAGAATAATTTAGTAATACTAGTAAAAGCTTCTATACCTGTCATATCAGAAATGTTCTTTGATTGTACATCTATATCTCCTGTATAATCAGCAGCTTCGCCACATTCAATTTTGCCATCGCTATTAGCATCAAGTCCGGGAATTGCCATCAAATATGCTTTAAAGTTTGCATCGGGAATGTTTACTATACATTGCACTGTTACGGTTATTGCTGTTCTTGTCAGACTTGCGCCGCATGTGGTATTGTCTTGAACATAATAGGTAGTATTGGAGGTTAATACAGGTGTGGTGAAATCTGTGCCTGCCCCTAAATAAATTCCTCCTGCGGTGTACCAGCCAAGTGTTCCTGTGCCGCTTGCAGAAAGCGTAGTAGAATTTCCTGTCAGAATTAATTGATTGTCAGGAGGGGTAGTATTGGTTGGTGCAGGAGGCAAAGGAATAGATGTAACTATGATTGCAGTTCTTGTTATGCTTGCCCCGCAGGTGCTGTCCTGAACATAAAATGTAGTATTGGAGTTTAGTACAGGTGTTGTGAAATTGGTTCCTGTACCTAAATGATTACCTCCCGTTGCTGCATTGTACCAACCAAGTGTTCCGGTACCGCTTGCACTTAATGTAGTAGAATTTCCACTGCAAACTGTTTGGTTGGCATCAGGAGTTGTATTGGTTGGTGCTGGCAAAAAAGTAACTGTAACATCAATTGCTGTCCTAGGTACATTTTGGCAGGTGCTGGGAGCTTGTACATAAAAAGTAGTACTTGAATTTAAAGGCGGTGTGGTGTAATTGCTTCCTTCATAAAGAATATCACCACCTGTAGCCACATCGTACCAGCCGGGCGTACCCGAGCCGCTTGCATTTAGGGTAGTGGAATTTCCAATACAAATTGTTTGATTGGGGGCAGGTGTTGTATTGGTTGGTGCTTCAGACGCTGCTGGTAAGTAGGAAGCAGTAATAGCTGTCCTTGGACAGGTGGTGCATCCATCATTTGCAGCCACAAAATAGGTTATATCTGCCGAAATGACGGGGGTTGTGAAAGAGGTGCCTGTTCCTAAAGGTGTACCTCCCGTTGCATTAGCATACCAATTAATGGCTCCGTAATTCCCTGTTGCCTTTAAAATGACCTGACCGGGTCCGCAGGTTGAGCCGGGTGTTGTACTTGTTATACCCGATTCAGTATTTACTATTACATTCGTTAAGGTTGAAATTTTCTGATTATTTCCGGAGTTGTGGTAATAGGTATAAGCCAGATCTGGCTTCCCATCGCCATTCAAATCGCCTATGGTAACTGTGTTAGGAGAATATTTAGGGATAGAATAATAGAGTGTTGGGGCAAAAGATATAGTACCCGGCGTGCTTGTGTTTTTAATAATTGGAATGGCATAATTATAACCTGTATAACTTGTAGCTATATCAGGTTTGGAGTCTCCGTCTATATCGCCTATAGAAAAATTGAGAGGGTTTGATCCTGTAATAAATTTCACCGGTGTAGCAAATGAAATATTTCCGGAGGTGCTGGTGTTTCTGCAAACAGATATACTGTTTTCCGAATAACTGGCAGCAGCAAGATCGAGCGTTCCGTCGCCATCCACATCCCCCATCTGAACCCAGTAAATGTTCGACCCCATTGTTAAATTTGTAGCTGCTGCAAAAGAAATGCCTCCCGGTGTGCTTGTGTTTTTATAAACGGAAGCGAAACCTTCTTCACTATTGGATACAGCCAGTTCCGGCTTTCCGTCGCCATCCAAATCGCCTATTGCAACATTTTCGGGTACATTTCCGCTTGCATAATCCATTTTGGGCGCAAAGGAAAGTGTTCCTGCCGTACTCGTATTTCTAAAAACTGAAATGGTGTTGGAAATTTTATTTACAACAACAAGGTCAGGTTTGCCATCAACATCCAAATCACCTATAGCAACGCCGCACGGATGCACCCCTGTTGTATAATGAATCGGAGAAGCAAAAGAAAGATTTCCACCTGTGCTTGTGTTCCTAAATACTAAAACAACATTGTAATCAGTATCATAACCTGAATAATTATCATTTGTAGCAACAATATCAGGTTTCCCGTCACCGTCCACATCAGCTACAGCAATGCCATAAAATTGAGTTTCGTCAACAATTCCGTCAAGATAAGTCCCCTGATCAAAGGAAATTGTGTTGCCTGTACTATTATTTGTTAAAACCGAGATATATTTAAAATTATTAGTAACAATAATGTCCGGTTTTCCATCCAGGTTTACGTCGCACATTGTCATATTATAGGGTTCGATATTGGCTGGGAAATCCGTGAAAGATTCAAAAGAGCCTGTATTTATAACTCCTCCGCATGCAAAGGTAGTCATAAATGGTTGAGCAGAGTATGCGGTTAAGCCGGTGTTGAATTTGGTAACAGAAATGTTTTGATATGTTATGCCTGCCGGTACGGTAACGGTTAGGGAGGTAGCACTTGCAGCAGTAACCGTAGCTATGGTAGCACCAAAGAATACAATATCATTTGACGGATTTGTGTCGAAGTTTGTACCTGATATGGTTACTGTTGTGCCAATTGGACCTGAAGTGGGCGTAAACGAAGTAATGGTAGGCGTTCCGTTTACTACCACTGTTGTTGCAGGAGAAGTTCCGGGACAACCATAACTGTTTTTTGCAGTAACTGTGTACGAACCTGAAGTACTCGCGGTGATGGTTTGCGTTGTTTCGCCGGTTGACCAGAGATAGCTACTATGGACATCCGATTGCAATAGTGTGGAACTGCCTGCATTTATGGTGACGGGACCTACCGGATTAATAATCGGGGATGGGCGCGGATTTACTATAACAGAAGTTGCTGATGAAACTGCATGACATCCGTCGCCATCTGTAACAGTAACAGTATAGAAATCGGGAATTGTGGCACCTATAGACTGCGTTGTTGCACCTGTACTCCAAAGATATGAAACTCCCGCGTTGGATGTCAATGTTGCTGCATCGCCTGTGCAAGTTGAAGTCTGACCATTAGGGGTAATTGTTGCAATAGGGGTTGTATATAAGATTAGTGTAGCATTTCCATCGCTATGGATGCAGCCCGACATACATCTATATTTGTAGCCATTCAAGGCATAGGTAGGGTTGGTAAGGGTTAATGTGGGTGTGGTTGCATTTGAATAAACGCCACCGTTGCTGATGTTTGCCCAGCTTGTACCGTTATATTCCTGCCATTGGTAAGAGGTTCCTCCGCTAACAGCGACGGTAAAGTGTACTGTTGCCGTCCCCGGACAAATTATCGGTGGGCTTGCAGGCTGTTGGGTAATGGTCAAATCACAGGGAGAATACGTTACCTTGATTTCGCCTCTTGCACCTGCCCCGCCCTTAGTACCATTGGTGTTATCAGCAGCACCGCCACCGCCACCACCGGGAATCGAACCATCAGCACCATTTCCACGGTTGTTTCCGCCAGTACCGCCATTACCGCCAGGATAGGTACCTGTGCCACCTGCACCCCTGTAATTATGCATGCCTCCATTGCTGCCGTTGGAACCGCTTCCTGCTGCTCCGCCTCCGCCTCCACCATAATCATAATTATTTCCTGATCCGCCATCACCCCCTTTATACAAATATCCTGCGCCGGAAGAACCGCCTGTGCCTCCATGTCCATAACAATATCCTGAACATGCGGTGTACTCTCCACCGAGGCCTGGGGCAGCACTGCATGTACCGGCAATTCCTGTAAACGTTGTTGTGCCTCCGTCATTTCCATCTCTAAGAATACCACCAATGCCACCGGCTCCAACTGTTACGGTGTAAACCTGACCGGGCAATACCTGCATTAGCTGTTGAGAATAGGCACCTCCTCCACCCGCTCCCCCTGCTGCATTACTGCCATAATTACCATAAGCAGCACCGCCACCGCCGCCACCGCCCCAGCAATGCACAGTTATGGTGTAAACATTTTCCGGCACGGTCCATGAGCCGGAGCTTGTAAACACTGCCATAACTTGAAATGCTCCTGAAACTGCACTGGTTGCTGTTCCACACGTACCTGTTACAACACAGTAGTAGTATAACGTTCCTGTAGTTGTTGTCTGGGGTGTATAACTATACGTTTGTGCGCCATTGTTTGCTGCTAAGGAAGTTCCCCCGCTATTGTTTGAACTTGCATTACTATACCATTGATACGTTAAATTAGTTCCTGTTGCTGTTACGGTAATTGGGTTAAAAGTTCCACCTATGTTTTGTGTTTGGCCTGCTGTTGATTGGCTGCTTATGTTTGTTACAGCATTTGTAATAAATGCTCCTGAAGCTGCACTGCTTACGGCTGCACATGTGCTGGTTACAACACAGTAGTAGTATAAAGTTCCTGCGGTTGTTGCCTGCGGTGTATAACTATACGTTTGTGCGCCATTGTTTGCTGCTAAGGAAGTTCCCCCGCTATTGTTTGAACTTGCACTGCTATACCATTGGTAACTTAAATTAGTTCCTGTTGCTGTTACAGTAATTGGTGTAAAGGTTCCATTTAAGCATTGCGTTTGGGATGCTGTTGATTGGCTGCTTATGTTTGTTGCAGCATCTGTTATAAATGCTCCTGAAGCTGCACTGCTTACTGCTTCACATGTACCGCTTACAACACAGTAGTAGTATAACGTTCCTTCGGTTGTTGCTTGTGGTGTATAACTATACGTTTGTGCTCCATTGTTTGCTGCTAAGGAAGTTCCCCCGCTATTGCCCGGACTTGTGAGCCAATACCATTGATAAGACAAATTAGTTCCTGTTGCTGTTACCGTAATTGGAGTAAAAGTCCCATTTAAGCATTGTGTTTGGGTTGCTGTTGATTGGCTTGTGATAGTTGTTGGCGGATTAGCTTGTTCCAGTCCTGGTATAGGATTTACTTCCGGACTTGCTCCGGGTGTGTCGTAAGTAATTTCCCGCAGATATGGGTATGATATATACGAACAGTTTTCAATTTTCCAAATGCCGCTGCCTGTTGTAAAATCCCAATCGGAAGGTGATGTGGTAAAAGGGCTTTGTGTTTTCATTTCTGCGGTGGTTAAGCCTGTGCCACCAAAGGAAGTAGATTTACCGCTTGTTTGAGTATCCCAGAAGCAGTTGGTGATATCTTCGTAGTAATTATTATTTCCAAGTAAGCCGCCGATATTAGTCCCGATGCTGCTAACACTACCGTTAGAATAACAGTTATTTGCAGGAGAAGCATTACTACCAACCAAGCCGCCTACATAATTATTGCCACTAACATTGCCGGTAGCATAACTGTTGGTTAAATCAGCACCTTCATGGGCTCCTACCAAGCCACCGACATAAATAGAGCTACCGATGCCGGTAACACTACCGGTTGCATAACATTTGCTGATAGTACCACCATTGTATGCAACTAAGCCACCGACAAAACCATAATTAGTACCAGTAGCACCGGTAACACTACCGGTCGAATAACATTTGATGATGAGAGCGCCGGTACTTGCATTGTTGCCAACTAAACCACCTACCATTTTGTTTCCACTTATATTACCAGTTGTATGACTATTGCTTATTGTACCGTTGTTATTTAATGCAACTAAGCCCGCGACATAATGATTGCCACTAACATTAGCTTTTGAATAGCTACTGTCCATGGTGCCGCTATCAAATTCTCCAGCTATGCCACCGACTTCATCTCCTCCACTGACACTACCCGTTGAATAGCAATTGCTGATGGTGCCGCCACCACGCATACCTAACAAACCACCAACAAAATTGCCTCCGGTAATATTAATATTGATTAAACCTAAGTTTGTAACCCCATTTCCCGAACCCAACATATACCCAAATAAACCAACATAATCCGTTGAACTTCGGCTGATATACAAACCTGTAATCGTATGGTTTTGTCCATTGTAAGTGCCTTGAAAAGGAGTGGCATAATTTCCAATTGGAGAAAAACCGCTGCCACTATTCCAGTTTGCAGTTTGTGAAGCATCAATATCTGCTGTTTGTATATAGTTCTTATTCCAGTATCCCGAATTTATCGAAAGCCAGTACAGATTATTCAGATTGGCTATTTGGTAAGGGGCACCTGCGGTGCCGCTTCCGGCAGGGGCTGTGGCAATTGGATTTACAATAAAAGCACCGGAAACTGCACTTGTTTGTGCTGCACCACATATTGAGCTTACCACACAATAATAATAGAGCGTTCCTATGGTGGTTGCTTGGGGGGTATAACTGTTGGTTTGTGCGCCATTGTTTGAGCCAAGTGAAGTTCCCCCACTATTGCTTGCAGTTGCATTGCTATACCATTGATACGTTACATTAGTGCCTGTTGCTGTTACCGTAATTGCGGTAAAAGTTCCGTTTAAACTTCGTGTTTGTGTAGCTGTTGATTGGCTGCTGATAGCGGGAGGTGTACAATTTCTTACAACCATAAATTGGCTGAACGCGCTTATTCCATTAAATGTTGCCGTATTATTGGCTGCATTTACCGATGTGGCAGTAGCCAGCGATGTCCAACTTGCATCGGAATTATCCGCTCTTGCGTAAAGCAAAATGCTGGTGGGCAAATTTTGGTCAGCCGTTAATAAATCTTCGCTTACTGTAAAAGTCAGGTTTGAAGTGAATGTGCCTGTTCCAAAACGTTTAACTACCCAATATTGTGCATTAAAAACTGTTGAAACCCCGGTCGGGCTTACATTTGGTAAGGTATCAATGCGGCTTGCTACTATGGTATCAATACCGCTTTTGGCAGTAAAATTCATAACTAAACCGGTTCCGGTAAAGGTTTTTGTTCCTGTAGCGTTTACAATCTGGGTGTTTACAGCTCCGGCTGCAAAAGGAATGGTGGAAGCTACCCAGTTGGCGTTTGTCATATTATTGAGCGTACCGTTGGCTGTTCCTTTCAGGTCGGTCAAGGTGGTGCCGCTTCCATTGTTAAACTGCCAGTAATTTTTAAGATTTGCATTGGCAATGGGTGCGTTTCGGTACATATCTTCACGTATATCCGACATTGCACGGGCATAGTTCCAAACACTCACTTCATCCATCTTACCGTTGAATGCTTCTGAACCGCTGGCACTAAAAGAAAAACTACCCGATGGGGCATACAATCCACCGGCAGGAGATGCAGTCTTTAAAAGTTTGCCGTTCAGGTAAAGTTTCATGCTTGTGCCATCGTACGTACCGGCAATATGCATCCACGTTCCGGTAGTCAACACATTTTCAACAAGCATGCCAACCAGAGAACCGTCAGTTTTCTTTATATAAAAATGCAGTGCATTCGTGCCCCCGTAAATTGTTCCATCGTAGCGCAACACAGCCACTTCGGGCTGAATTGTTACATATCGCTGAACAGTTCCGGGCAGGGTATTGTGATACACCCATGCTTCGATGGTGATTGCCGTGAGAGCTGTGCTTATTCCCGTTGCACCGGAAACATACTGTGTACTCCCATTAAAGCTGAGCGCTTTTTTTGGCGATTGAGTTTGTGCCTCTAACTGAAAACTTATGGCTAATACCATAAGTAATAGGATACTCTTCAATAGTTTTGTTTTCATAGCTTTTTTGTTATTAAGATTTATGTTTATATTCAATTTTTACAAGAAGTTAAAGGGGCTGGATTTTTATATTAGGAATCGTATTTTATGTTCGAATTCATGTTTTGTGGAGTTTTTCAGAATGGCATCAATGGTTTTAAAACGATTGTAATGACACTCTTCTTTGTTATTTGCTAAAAGCAGAAATTTTGCAGCGGGATGAACGGAGAGTATTTGCATAATAATTTCATTACCTGCATTTTCCCAAAGGCTGTAATCTATAATCATAAAATCAATCGCTTCATTGTTTGTGCTTTGCAAATCGTTTATAGAGTCCGTATCAAAAACAACATTGAAATCTTGAATTTGATTCAAAACGGTTTTCAAGCTTTCGCGAAATGTTTTGTTTGGTTCTATGATGATGATGTTCATTGGGTTTTTCTGTAAAAATGTTTCATTTGCAACTGTTTTTAATGCGAAACCTATTTATAAGCTGTTGTTGTAAAATATAGAGTATTAAAGTTTTTTAAATGTTTTTGCAATGTTTTGATAGCGGTCAGACGTAACGCTACTTGGACGGGCTTCATAGTCTTGGGCATCTTCTAATGTCATATAAATTGTCCCGTTTGTTAACTTCACGGTGAAATTAAACAGTTCATTCAAGAAGTGCTCTTGATAAGAACCAATTTCGGGATTCACTTGTTGGGCAAGAAAAATAATGCCTAAAACGCCATTGGTATGTGATGTGGTTTTGTTCATTTGTTTGAGGTATTTCGCTGCATTATTTACATTCAATTTATTATTAGGCACGACATTTATTTCGTGTATAACTGTACAATTTAAAAGGGCTTTAGCCAAAAGCACTTTTGATTTTTTCAACCCCATCAATGGCGTTGGTAATTATTTCAATTAAACCGACGGCGTAACCCGTCGGTTTTTTATTATACCTATATACTATCAAATTACATGTGATTTGACGGCTTCCGATACTTTTGGCGGGATTCCATCATCTTTTGGAATATATTCGGCTAAATACCAAACATCCTGATCCAACTCTTCGGCATCAAAATGGTTGATAAATTTACCTCTTTTCAATATGCCCAAATAGGAACATTGTTTCACATTTGTGGGTGCGTCCGCTCCAAAAAACTGATATAGGTTGGTGTGTTTCACATCCCAAGGCACTGCAACTTTGTTGCTTTTGCTGTTTATAACATTAATTTCCTGCTCCAGATGGGTATAATTTCCAATTGGTTTGATAAGCGGAACACTGTTTTTGATACTTGGTTCATCAATTGTATGTCCGCCATCAACCCATTTCACTCCATAGCCCAACAGATTTGCCTTTCCGGTATCTTCTCCAATAGCTGCCTTAATCAGCGGGGGCCAATCGTCGGTAATGATTTTCGTAACCTTTTTTCTGTCTGCTTTAATATCCTTTGTCAACTGCTTTGCCTCCAAAATGAGTGCTATGCGATTAGCCTCTTTGGTTTCTATGCCCACAACTAAAGTCTTTGTGGTAGTAGCGTTAGTAATAGCCGGGACAAGGGTAGCATTGTCAATTTCGGCTTGTGCCTGCGATTTGCTTTTGGTTACGAATTCACCAATTCCCAAATCGCTTAACCCGGCAACGAGTTCAAATTTTTTGTTTAGTTCAGTCATAATGTTTTATTTAAAATTTATGGTTCCCGTTGGACTGTTAATTATTTTAATTAAGCCCTTAGCCATCGGGATTTCTTCGGGATTAATTATTTTTTCATTGTATATAATATAAGGTGATATTTTTACTCCATTCGTCGAGGCGAATGCTCTGTTCGTCGCGGCGAACGTTCTGTTCGTTGCGGCGAGTGCTCTGTTCGGCGAGGCGAGTGTTCTGTTCGTTGAGGCGAACGCTCTGTTCGGTGCGGCGAACGCTCCGTTCGGCGAGGCGAATGCTCCGTTCGGCGAGGCGAACGCTCCGTTCGGCGAGGCGAATGCTCTGTTCGGCGCGCCGAGTGCTCTGTTCGCCTCGTTTTTTTTGGCTGTTTTTGCCGTGTTTTCGGGTTTCGATTCGCCGTTTATTATTGTTGTTGCTTCATTTACAGATATATTGTAAAGATAGTGCGTTTTCAGCGTCGAATTCGTAAAAATATATAAAGAAAAGGAAAGCATCGTAATACAAGTGCAATTGCTCATAGATAATGAGTAATTGTTGTTGGCAAAAATGACGATATTTTTTTCAGATTTCATAGTAAATTTATTCGATACAAATGTACTACCATCTGACTCCCTACGGTTGCGGGAAAGCCTGTAATCTCACTAAGGGAAATTCTGTAATCTTATTAAGGGAAAACCCTTAGGGGGAAGCTCCAAATATCAAATCCCAAGAACCAAATTCAAAAGGGAGGTGGCAGATGGTCATGAATGAGGCGGCGTTATGGTGTCAACATTTTGGACTAAAGTCCATGTGAAACAAACATTTCCACCACGACATAAATGTCGTGGCTAATGAATCTCAACAAACATATATGATTAGCCATGACCTTCAGGTCGTGGTTCGATTAAAATTTATGGGAAACGAACATTGCCACCACGACATAAATGTCGTGGCTAATGAATCTCAACAAACATAAATGATTAGCCATGACCTTCAGGTCGTGGTTCGATAATTTACATCAACGAAGGGCTTCAGCCCAAAACGATTAAAATTGCCATGACACCCATATAATACGGTTGACCCTTGGAGCTTGGGTCTTGGGTCTTTCAACGTGGTTCTTACACCGTGAAATATTCATGTTTAATCGCCCACACGATTAATTCGCTGCTATTGCGCACTTCCGCTTTATTAAAAATATTGTTGCGATGAACTTCCACTGTTTTTGCGCTGATAAAGAGTTTTTCTGAAATTTCCTGCGAGGTCAAGCCTTTGCACACCAAATTCAGCACATCCATTTCGCGTTGTGTAAATTTGTCGGTATTGTTCGGAAAGTTGACCGACTGAAAAGCCATTTTCTGCAATATTTCCTGACTGAAATAATTACCGCCCGCAAAAACCGCACAGATGGCTTGTTGCAATTCAAATTTGTTCGATTTCTTTAAAATAAAACCCTTGATGCCTGCATGTATCATTTGCGTATAATGCATGGTATCAGAAAACATGGTGAGGGCAATAACTTTGAGATCTGGGTGTATTTCAATAGCTTTTCGGGTTGTTTCAATGCCGTCAATTATAGGCATGTTGATGTCCATCAACACCACATCGGGAATGGATGTTTGCAGAAAATCCAGAAATAAATTTCCGTTGGAAGTGTCAAAAATAATTACAAATTTTTCAATTTGCCCCAATACAAGGCTTAGACCTTCCCGGAAGAGGTCGTGGTCGTCAACAATGGCTATTTTAATTCGATTCATCAGTAGCGATTTCTTTATATGGAATTTTAATTACGACTTTCATCCCGTGACCTTCAAGGCTTTCGAAAACAATAGTTCCTTTCAGAGATTTAATGCGGCTTTCTATATTTTTCAATCCCATGCCGTGTTGTGCCTGCATTTTTTCTTCAACAGAAAAACCCACGCCATTGTCTTCATAAACCACATTAAGCGCTTCGCCCGAAATGAAACTATTTATACGTATCAGCGTTGCCGCAGCATGTTTTGTGGTATTGTTGATTAGTTCCGAAAGTGTACGGTAAATTGTCAATTCTTCTTTAAGCCCAAAACGTTTAAGCTTATCAAAATTAATATCGAACTTTATGTTTTCACTAATATTTATATCGCTTATAAAATTTTCCAACGCTACAATCAGCCCATAATTTTCAAGAATCTGAGGACTGATATTATGCGAAATTCGCGACGTGTCGGATATAGCATTTTCCATAATGCTTTTAAGTTTAGCTTCAATATCATTCTTGCTCGACACATCCTTGGCATCAATATAGGCTTGAAAATAAAGCTTTGCCGCCGACAATAAAGGACCCAAGCCATCGTGCAAATCGGAGGCTATCCGCTTACGCTCTTTTTCCTCGGTTTGTATAATGGCTTCTATCGTTTTTTGCTTTATCAATTCTTTTCTCTTCAACCTGAAATATAAATAGCTGACAAAAAATGCAATGCACAGGGCAACCAAGATAAATACAAGAAAGATCAATTGTTTCTTCTGAAACTCATTCTTTTGTTCTTCCTCTCTTATTTTTTGTTCTTTTGTAAACAAATCATATTTGGCTGATTGTTCGTTGATCTGAGTACTTATCCTATCCCTGTAAAAATCATCCAGTAGCGTACGGCTTAACATCACAAAATCATAAGCATCTTTATAATCTCCGGTGAGTTTATAAATGGTTGCAAATTGCAGATACAAGCGCATAAAAAGATTCCTGTTTTCCTCAATAGGGCAAAGTTCTGTGGCATCAACCACAGCCTGAAGCGCGAGTTTATAGTCCTTCAATCTGATATAAATATTGCTTTGGTTTATTAGTGCGCTCATCTCGCTATATTGCATATCTGCGTCATCGAAATTCTTCACTGCTTTCAAAGATAGTTCAAGGGCTTTATCATATTGTTTTCCCATGGTGCGCCTAAAACAAAGTTCGTTTTGGGCTAATGCTAGGTTTGATTTGCTGTTTATTTTTTCTGATAAAGAAATACAGAGATTCGAATATTTTTCAACCGAATCGGCTATATTGTATTTGTCAATTCCCCATTCGTCATAAATGGCAGCCAAACGATTGTAAGCATACGTTCTGTTAATATCTGAAACCGAACTTTTCCTGTTCAATATCTCATTTAGCATATCAATTCCTTTATCATATTCCTGCTTTTGTCGGTAAGCTTCGCACAGACTTATACTACAGTAATCAGCTTTTTCTGAGCCTGCATTTAATGTATCAAGGGCTTCCATCAGTAAATGGATAGCTTTATCGGGCATTGATTTTTCAAGATATTTCTTGGCAGAATATATGAGTGCATCATCATAACCAAGGGATTTTGGTGCTGCAAACATTCTCTTTTCAAGTGCTTTGACCGCTACTGTGTCGGCATAAATTACTCTCAGTCTTAAAAAATTGGTTTGTGCTTGCTGTATAGGTGAAAATTCCTTTTTATAATTCTCCAACTTATTCAGGTAAAGCTTTGCGGAACTAAGATCGGAATTAATTAAATCAAGCCCTTTGGTGTAAGCACTATCAAAGTCAAATCCTCTTTCAAATCGCTGACAGTATAAGTTCTCAGCGGGGAAAATGCTGAGAATAATTCCTAATATGAATAATAGCCTAATATTATTGTTTACCATAATAAATATCTCGATTTACAGCCCCAATTCAAAATCATTTGCAAAAATAGTGTTTTTTTTCATCTATGTAATTCTATTGTTTCCAAATTTTATCTAGCCCAACAAATTTGTAGTAAGTTTTGTTATTTCAATTTCCTATTCAGAAAATGAAATGCAAATATATGTCGTTTTTTTCAACCAGTCGCATTATTTTTAATTAATACCCCAAAAGTCATTATTTAAAAACCTCCAATGTTTGGAAAAGATTTTATAATACTTCATTAATCAACTCAATCACCCAATGATTTAATGACCCTATGACCATTAATGACAATAATTGACCACGAACCTGTCCCGTACATGAAATGTCGGGATGACCTTAAATGACTCCCCAGTTAACCAATCAACATAATTAACTTACTCAACATATTCAACTCAACCTGACCCATACACGCACCTGCCCCGTACATGAAATGTCGGGAATGTCGGGATCAACTTAATCAACTCAATTGACAAAAGAAGGTCACTTATTTTGCATCCACCTCAACAGGAACCACCACATGTAAGCGTCCCCAGCGGATGAGTTTGCGCCAAAAGCGTTCGTGCAGGTAATAGAGAAGAATTTTGGTCATCACTTCGGATAGACAAACTTTGATGGAAGCCAAAGGATTGCCCGAAATGATGAAGCTAATCACCATGGTGTCTATGGTGCCAAAGAAGCGCCAGGAGATGCCTTTCATCAGGCTTCGGAAATTAGACAAGGTGTCGTTTTCGCGCAGAAACTGGAATTTATTCCAGATGCGTTCGTGAAGAAAATACAACAATATCTTGGTAAAAACTTCAACGATGGCAATAGGCAGGGCAATGGACGTCTTGCCAAAAAAGAAATAGGCAATAACGAAAGTGTCAATACTTCCAACGATGCGCCAACTGATGCCTTTTACTAAACTACGGGCTTTGGTATCACTAATCATGCTGCAAAAGTACGAATAATTTCACACATACACGTATCTGCTGCTGATAAGGCTCACTCATTCAATAGTAATCTCATCAATAAATATCCAAGAAGGATAGCCTGCACCCAAGTGCCAAGAAGGGATGGTGCCGAAATTCTTTGCTTTAACACGAACATATCGCGTTTCGACATTCATCGTTGTTTCATAATCTTTGATGGTAGATTTATAATCGTTGTCAGCAACAGTATTAGTGACTGTGGCAATGGTTTTGAAGTTGATACCATCAGCCGAAATGGCATACTCTACAAACTTCGGCATCCAAATCCAAGAACTGATGTCTTGCAGAAATCCACCAGCCATGCGATGAACCTTCTGTACGGAACCTAAATCCACAACAGCTTCGAAGTCCACACTGTCGAAGCCTTGCCATTCGCCCAAGCGGAAATTGTTGCCGCCACGAATCTGGTCAATCAAAGCATTATCGCCGCCGCCTGTGTATTGCGAACTATATTTGGAATGTAAATCAATTTTACGGTCTTGATGAATCTTGAAATAGTCGGCTTCCATCACATAACTATAGCGCAAAGCAGCAGTGTAGGCTACGGCTTTCAGGTGGGTGGTTTCTTTGAAATTCAGGGCGTGTGAATAAATGTTCTTGCTTGAGTCGGGCTGAGAGCCGTCTGTGGTATAATAGATGTTTGTTTTTGGGGTGATGGTTTTGAGTTCCACTTGTATGGAATCGGCAAAGGTTTTAGCGTTTTGGGTAGTGTAAGGTACGGGCAGGAGGAGATGGTCGGTGATGCCCGTCGTGGGGACGTCTTCATCTTTTGTTCCCCATTTGGTGTTTGGCGCAGGACCCATGGTAAACTCGATGGTACCGCCTTTCATCAGGGTGGAATAGTTCAAGAAACATTTGGTGTAGCTGCTGTCGTTGAGGCTTGCGTCCTGGATATAGAAGTTTTTGGAGGTACGAAGCTTTGTTTTGATGACAAAGGTGTTGCCGTTTTCCAGATGTATCTTTGCCTCATCAAACAAAGGGGAGCCGATGGCAAATTGAGGATTTCCCGGACAAACCTGATAGATACCCATTGCACTCAACACATACCAAGCCGACATCTGACCGCAATCTTCGTTGCCACACAAGCCATCGGTTCGATTTGAGTAAAGCGTTGTCATAATTTTATGGTCGAGTTCTTGCGTTTTATAGGCTTGATTCACGTAATTGAACAAGTAAGCCATGTGATGACTGGGCTCGTTGCCGTGGGCATACTGCCCAATAAGCCCGGTGATGTCCACTTGCTCTCTCCCTGTCAAAGATTTGGAAGTGTTGAACAGTTCATCTAATTTTTTTGCCAATATGTCTTTGCCTCCATAGAGTTGAATCAAACCACTAATGTCGTGTGGCACAAAGAAACTATATTGCCAAGCATTGGCTTCGGTATAATTGAAGGTGACTTCGGTAGGGTCGAAAGGTGTTTGCCACGCGGCGTTCATCTTTGGGCGCATAAAGCCTGTTTGAGGGTCGAAAATATCTTTATAGAACTGCGCACGGGTGATATAATTTATATAATCCGGGTATTGTGCGTTCATTTTAGCCATCCAAGCAATGCACCAATCATCATAGGCATATTCTAAGGTTTTGGATACGGATTCATGCTCTTTGTCGCCGGGCACATAACCATATTTACGTAAAAAGGGCAAGCCGAACTCATTGTTTTCGGCACTAGCTTTCATGGCTTTCAACGCAAGAGTGCCATCAAAATTTCGGATGCCTTTCACATAAGCATCAAAAATGACAGGAACGGAATGATAGCCTATCATGCAATTGGTTTCGTTGGACGAAAGCTCCCAAACAGGCAACAAACCGCCTTGCTGATACTGTTGCAAGAAAGTATTCACGAAGTCATTCGTACGCTTTCTGTCAATAATACTTAATAGGGGATGTTCCGCACGAAAAGTATCCCACAGGGAAAAAACAGTGTAATAATCAAAGCCTGAAGTTGTGTACACTTTCATATCCCGCCCGAGATACTTCCGGTCCACATCAGAATAGATGTTGGGGTTAATCATGCAATGATACAAAGCCGTATAGAAGTTGATGATGTCGTCTTTGTTGCCGCCCGACACTTCAATTTTGCCAAGTTCTTTGTTCCATTTGATTTTGGCATCGTTACGAACGACGTCGAAATCCCATCCTTTAAGCTCGCTGTTCAAGTTGTTCAGAGCACCTTCAACAGAGGTGGCGCTCAAACCAACTTTAACCAACACCTCTTTTGCACCATCGAAGGTGAAATAAGCTTTCACGCGGGTGCCGCTTGCTTTATTCTTATCTGTCTTAATGATATTACCCAACGAATCGAGCACACACAAGCCATAATTGGTGAAAGGTTTCGAGAACTGTATGTCAAAATAGAGCACTTGATTGTTTGCCCACGCTTTCGATTTGCGCATACCGCGGATGTGGGTGCTGCTCACAAACTCAACATAAGCGTCGAGCACTATATCGCGATGTTGCAAATCGAGAATAATATTGTTTTCAGACGTAGTTGCATACGTGTATTTGTGAAAGCCTATGCGTTCGGTGGCGGTGAGCTCCACATTGATATTGCTCTTGTTGAGTTTCACTTCATAATAGCCTGGGGAGGCTTTTTCGCTTTTGTGCGAGAAAGAAGAGGCGTAAGCATAGTCTTTTATATCCAAGGTCCCGCTTGTGGGCATTAGCAAGATGTCGCCATAGTCGGAACAGCCAGTGCCATTGAGATGGGTGTGAGAAAAGCCATAGATGATGGTATCAGAATAATGATAACCCGAACAACCATCCCAGCCTGTGAGACGTGTGTCGGGACTGAGCTGCACCATGCCAAAGGGAAGCGTCGCGCCCGGATAGGTGTGACCGTGCCCGCCTGTTCCAATGAAGGGGTTTACATATGAGGAATAATCTTGTTGCTGCGCGAAACCAAATTGGAATCCGCATAAAAGAAGAAAAAGGAGTACTATTTTTTTCATACTAAAAGGAGTTATTTAACATCGAATAAGGAACGAACTTTGATTTTTTCTTTGAGAAGCTTGAATGGACCTTTCGTTGTGGCAATAATTTTGACCGTTGAATTGGGCAAAAGATCAAAGAAGTTATCTGACAGGGAAACACCCTTGCCTTCTAAACCCTCAAAGCTGATAAAAATGTTTTTGGCCAGTTTGTGCGTATTGATGTTAATGGTATAACCGTTGGCAATACTATCTACATCGTACGTAATTTCAGGGTTTTCGAGGGCTAAGTTTTTTGCCACATTAAAATAAAGAATATTATCAGTAATCGCTATGTTGTTCACGAGAATCTTAGCAGAAAGCAGCAAAGATTTGAATTGGGAAGTATCGGGAAGCAATGAAGTCTTATTAAGAGTATCTATGATTTGGCTACTGTTGGCTTTTATCCTGAGTCTCTTCGTTTGTTGCCAAAGGATAGTGCCGGCGAAATTCATGAGTTTCAATTCGAGTTGGGCGTTGACATCGTTTAAAGAATCAGAGATGACTTCCACATCAATGGTTTTGTAGTTATTTGTAAAGGTAACAAGGATGTTTTTAAACCCATTTCTAACAAAATATTGTAAGGCTTTTGGGTTGTGATTATAATCCGTTCCCGACCAAGAAACCACGGGCCAACAATCGTTGAATTGCCAATAGAGCGTTCCCATGCAGCGTGGCTTTGCATTGCGATGTGCTTCTATGGCAGTCTTCATGCCATAGGCTTGCAACAATTGGCTTACGTAGATATAATCATCCAAATCTTTCGGTTCATTGTATTCTCGCAACATATAGGTTTTTATGGTTTCGTATCCGGTGGGATGTTTCTCATGACATTTCATCGCCTCAGAATACAAGTAGCTATCCTCTTTGATGGAGAATTTATCCAAAGTGCTTCGTTCGGGAAAGCCTTGAAAGCCATATTCGCTAGCAAAGCGTCCTGTCTTTTGCCGATACATCTCAAATGGTTCCATACCCCACCAAACGCCCCAATAATGGGAATCACCATCCGTTATGCTTTGCGTGCGCCCCCATCCATATTTGGGAGAAGATTGCCAATAGAATCGCTGCGAATCATTTTCCCGGATCGTTTTGGGTAATATTTTGTTGAATAGGCTGACATAATTGTTCCATATCTCGCTACTGTCGGCAAGGCTATAATTATATTGCTTTTGCCAACCCCAATTTTTCCATCCTTCGTCAATTTCGTTGTTGCCGCACCAAAGTGCCAGACATGGATGGTTTCGAAGGCGTTTCACCTGTTGCGAGGCTTCTATGGTCACATTGTTTAGAAAAGCACTATCGCCCGGATACATGGCGCAGGCAAACATAAAATCCTGCCACACGAGTATGCCTTTCGCATCGCAAAGATTATAAAAGATATCGTTTTCATAAATTCCACCGCCCCATACGCGTAGCATATTCATATTGCTTTTACGAGCCATGTTCAGCAAATCGTCATAGTTTTGAGTGGTAACCCGAGGCAAAAAGTTATCCTGAGGAATATAATTGGAGCCTTTAATAAAGATAGGAATTCCATTCAGTTTGAAATAAAAAGATTCGCCATATTTGTCTTTTTCATTTACAACTTCAATGGTTCGCAAGCCCACACTGAGACTGCGTTGGGCTATCGTTTTTTTATTTACTATAACTTCAACATTGAAATGATACAGGTAAGGAATTCCCAAATCATGGGTCCACCAGAGTGTAGGATTTTTTATGGAGAAGTCAAGCAAAGCCGAGTTAATGCCTTTGGGGAGAGTGATGCTTTTTGTGGCGTAAACTATTCCCGAATTAGCGTCAGTAATTTTGAGAGTTGCCGTTTCAGAGTTGTCAGAACGAAATGTGGAAGCAATGCTTAGTTTGGCTTCATTTTTATTTAATTCGTGTTGGATAAATTGAACATCATCAAGGGAATAATCGTTCCATGTTCGGAGATATATGGGCTTCCAAATTCCACACGTAACAAATCGCGGACCCCAATCCCAACCAAATTGATATTGCGCTTTACGCACAAAGACTTTTTCATCACCCGGCAAGGTGTAGGATAATTTTGTGGCAGCTTCTTTTCCTTTGACAACCGGGGATTCAAAAACTATGCGAATTTCGTTTGTGCCGCTATGTAAATTGTCCTTACAATCTGTATTCCATAAACGAAACATATTATTTGCCGAAATGATGAGGTGATTGTTTACATACACTTTGGCGTAGGTGTCTAAACCTTCGGCGATGAGTTCTATGTGCTTATTTTTTAAGGTAGCCTCATCAATTGTAAATGCGGTTTTATATTCCCAGTTTTTTGTTTCTATCCATTGCAAGTCTTTTTCGTTGCAGCCATAAAACGGATCAGGGATTTTTTTATTTACAAACAAGTCGGTATGTACGGTTCCCGGAACATTCGCCGGGAGCCAAATTTCTGCTCCTTGTTCTGTAAAACGCCAATCTTTATTCAGAAAAATAGTATCTGCAATTTGCGTATAGCCTTTGATTATAGAACCAAAAACGAATAAACAAAAAAACAGCGAAACTTTCTTTCGAAACATTTTTATTTCGGTTTAGCATAGTTGATGCCCATCATATCAAGGATTGCCGTATGTTTTTTCAATCGGGTATAAAAATCGGCATAGTTCTTTTTACCGTCCGAAAGCCAAAGCACTTCGCTGAGGGCAATCAATCGAGGCATAGCCATATATTCTACTTTTTTATACTCGCCGATATACTCCGTCCAAACATTTCCCTGTGCACCAAGTATGAATTTCTTCTGATCGGGAGTTAATGCTTCGGGTGTGGGATTGAATGAATACACTTTTTCAACCGTAGTGTTTCCGCCTATGGCGATGGGCTCTGTTGCCGGATTTCCTTGATAATGGTCTAGGTAGCAATATTCTCCCGGACACATCACGACATCGTGTTGAAGTTTCGCAGCGGCAATACCTCCATCCTTGCCTCGCCATGACATCACGACAGCATTAGGAGCCAAACCACCTTCTAATATTTCGTCCCAACCTATGATGATCTTCCCTTTGGAGTTTACAAACTTTTCGACGCTTCTCACCACATAGCTCTGCAATTCGTTTTCGTCTTTCAGTCCTTCGCGCTTCATCACCGCCTGACAATTTGGGCACACTTTCCAACGTGTTTTCGGACATTCATCGCCACCAATATGTATATATTTCCCCGGGAACAACTCCATCACTTCCGACAAAACATCTTTCAGGAAATTAAGAGTCTCGTCTTTCGTGCAATATACATCATCAAAAACACCCCATAATTTGGACACTTCAAAATTACCACCTGTGCAAGATAATGCAGGGTAGGCAGCCAATGCTGCCATGCTATGCCCGGGCATTTCTATTTCTGGTACGACTAATATATGCCGGTCTGAAGCGTATTTAACGATGTCGCGTATGTCTTCTTTGGTATAATATCCACCGTAACGTATGGTGTCGAATTTCTGATTGGTTGTGGTGTATTTGCCAATCAGTGTTCCTTTTCTGAAGCCACCCACCGTTGCCAATTTCGGATATTTATCTATCATGATGCGCCATCCTTGGTCATCGGTGAGATGCCAATGGAACACGTTCATTTTATAAAAGGCAATCATATCAATATACTTTTTCACTTCGATAGTCGTGAAAAAATGGCGGCAAACATCTAAGTGCATGCCTCGCCATGAATATTTTGGATAATCGTAAATGCTTACACAAGGAACATCAAGCGTTTCTGCCTTTGTTGCGGGAAGCATTTGCCGAAGCGATTGCAAAGCATAAAACACCCCGGCTCCTTTGCCTTCAATAAGAATAGAATCGGGAGTAACCTTCATACGGTAGGCATCGTCGGGCATGGTGATATCATGCACCTCGCAGATTTTTATTGCTTTTGCTTTAAGGGTTAAATCTTGGGATACTTCCAAGGATTTGCCGTAATATTTCGATAAGTATTGATTGAATATTTCCGCATCGCGTCCCGCAGTTTCTTTATTGTTTACAATAATTATGGTTTTAGAGTTTAGTTTAAAGCTGCCTTTTTGTTGCGTCAATTCAACAGGTTTTGGCATGATGGCTATTTCTTGACTTTGGCTTTTAACGTTAGCCGAAATCAATAAGCTTAGGGAAAGCGCGAAAACAAACAAGTACTTTTTCATTTTTTAGAATTAATTAGGGATGATTTTATGTTGTTAAAATATAAACTTTAGACATTAGTTGCAATAGTATTCCAAATTAGAGATGCTGCGCCTAATATAGCCGCATCGTTTTCTTTTATACCCGAAGGGAGAATTTTAATTTTGTTTTTATAGATATTCAGAAGATTGTTTTCAAAGCTTTTTTTAATCGGTTCGAATAAAATATCTCCTGCGTTGGTAATTCCTCCAAAGATAAAAATGGCTTCGGGACTCGTGTAAGCAACACTATTTGCCAATGCCAACCCAAGAATAGTGCCTGTGTAATCATAAGTTTTTAATGCATTTGTATCCTGAGCTTTGGCTTTCTCAAAAATATAATACGGATTGATTTCCGCTTCGGGAATTTCGGGTGTTATACCTTCACTTTTTAGAAAATCAAGATAGGTTTTTATAATGCCTTTGGCAGAACAATATGCTTCTAAACATCCTTTACGACCACATCCACAGACGCGTCCTTCGGGCACAATAATAGCATGTCCAAGTTCGCCCGCAAAGCCATCATGTCCATACACCATGTTACCATTGACAACTATTCCGCTTCCTACGCCCGTACCTAATGTTATCAAAATAAAATCCTTCATGCCTTTTGCCTTGCCATAAATCATCTCGCCTATGGCTGCCGCATTGGCGTCGTTGGTTAATAATATCGGCAGATGAAAATAGGTTTTAAACATTTCCGTCAGATGCACTATTCCTTTCCATTTGAGGTTAGGGGCAAACTCTATGGTACCATTATAAAAGTTTCCGTTGGGAGCGCCTATGCCAATTCCTTTGATAAACGTGTCAGGAAGTTGGGTTAAGACCTCTTGAATCTTTTTCGACAGATGCTCAACAAATTCTTTGGGTTCGGGAAATAAGGAGGTTTCAAACGAAGTTTTCTGAATGCAATTCCCTTGCTGATCCACAAAGCCGAAAACGGTATTGGTGCCTCCAATATCAATACCTACAACATATTCTTTCATAGGGTGGTTTTTAATTTATAGCCTTTAAGTCCATAAAATACGAGATAAATATACGAAAACAATGGTACGGCAAAAGCCGCCTGTACGCCAAATGTATCTGCAAACATTCCCTGTAAAGGAGGTAATAATGCGCCGCCCAAAATCATCATCACCAACAAGGAAGAGGCTTGCGAGGTGAAGCGACCTAATCCGTCAATAGCCAAGGTGAAAATATTCGACCACATGATGGAATTGAATAAGCCTATTGCCAACATGCACCACATGGATACCATGCCGCTAGTGAAAATTGCCGTGAGTAAAAGTAAAAACGCCAAGACCGAGAAATACGCGAGGGTTCGTGAGGCAATGGAGCGTCCGAGCATAAACATAAAGTAGTTGATGACGATAAAGATTAAATAGTACCAAACTTTGTCGAATGTTAGCCCTTTCATATACCATGTTACAACAAAAATCAACAAAAAAGTCAACACCGCCATTAGGAGCATTAATAGATACTTGGATGTCTTTTTCATGGCACTCAAGGAAATGGCTCCTAGGAATCTGCCAATCATGGCACCGCCCCAATAGTAGGCAAGGTAGTTGCTCGCTTCCGAATCTGTGAAGCCAACTATTTGTGGAAGTTTAAGGAAGGATACCAAATTGCTGCCAATGGCAACTTCGGCACCGACATAAAAAAAGATTGCCAACATGCCAAACACCAAATTGGGATGTTTCAAGGCTCCTGCTTTTGTTTCGATATGTTCGGTGCTTTTGAACACAGGAAGCTTAGAAAACCATATAAACACCATCAATAAAATTAATACAATACCAATAATCAAATACGGAATTTTCACCGATTGCGCTCCACTATTTGAATTCGTTGCAAAATATTCGAAGATAAAAAACCCTCCTAACACAGGCGCTATGGTGGTGCCCAAGGAATTAAATGCCTGCGAAAGATTCAAGCGACTCGATGCCGTTTCGGGCGAACCTAAGATGGCGACATAGGGATTTGCTGCTATTTGTAATATAGTAAACCCGATGCCTAACAAAAATAAAGCACCAAGAAATACACCAAAAGAATGAAAGGTGTTTGCCGCAGGATAGAACAAAAAACATGCTATTGCTGAAATAAATAAACCTATGAGGATACCGTTTTTATATCCTATTTTATTGATGGGGTCGCCTAAAGTCAAAGATAGAATGAAGTAAATGAGCGAGCCGATGAAATAGGCACCAAAAAATGCAAACTGTACCAAGTTCGCCTGAAAGTGAGTGAGTTCGAACACTCCTTTCAGATAGGGAATTAAAATATCGTTTAAAACAGTGATAAATCCCCACATGAAAAACAAGGTGGTCAGGGTGATTAGCGGATAGGTGTAATTTGTCTTATTGGTTTGTTGCATAATGAAAAATTTTTCAAATATAAAAAGAATCTAAATTGTGTCACCAATAATTTTTGTATAATTAAAAAATTATTTTTTCCTTACAGGAACAAATAACTGATATTGAGTTGTTTTATCAATAAGCAACTAAATTAATTTAATTTAATTTCTTAATATTAAAAACAGTTTTATATTTTTGTAGAAATTTTTAATCGAGAAATCATGCCAAAACTTAACGAAAACTTTAGAACCATTGACAATGTTAACTTTAAAGATAAGAAAGTGTTGATTCGGGTTGACTTCAATGTTCCACTCGATCAAAACCGACAGATTTCAGATGATACGCGTATCAGAGAATCTATTCCCACCATTCAAAAAGTGCTGAATGCGGGCGGAACCGTTATTTTGATGTCGCATTTGGGACGTCCAAAAGGCGGTTATGAACAGGATTATTCCTTGACGCCCATCGTGCCCCGCTTATCCAAATTGTTAGGTCGGAATATTATTTTTACACGTGATTTGTTTGGTCAGAAGACTTTTGATGTATGCAATAATTTGAAAACAGGCGATGTTGTTCTGCTCGAAAATCTGAGATTTTATCCCGAAGAAGAAAAAGGCGACAAGAAATTTGCGAAACAATTGGCTTCTTTGGGCGATATTTATATCAATGACGCCTTTGCGACAGCACATCGTAAGCATGCTTCAACGGCAACTATTGCGGAGTTTTTTCCGGGCAACAAATATTTTGGATTGCTGTTGGCTAGTGAGTTGCGGAATTTGAATAAAATACTGCACGAAGCCAAACCACCTTTCACGGCTATCATTGGCGGTGCCAAGGTGTCAACAAAATTATCCATAATTCGGAATTTGATCAGCAAGGTGGACAATTTGATTATTGGGGGCGGTATGGCTTTCACGTTTATCAAAGCTTTTGGTGGCGAAGTTGGTGGCTCTTTGGTTGAAACCGACCGCATACAGGATGTGAAAGATATGGTGCAGGAAATGATGCTAAAAGGCGTGAATTTATATATCCCCACGGATGCCATCATCGCCGATGGGTTTTCGGATGAGGCGAATTTTAAGGAAAGTCAGGCGGACGATATCAACACCGATTGGATGGGCTTAGATATTGGCAAAAAGACCTGTCGTAGGTTTGCCGAAATTATCAACAAATCGGAAACGATATTGTGGAACGGTCCGATGGGTGTGTTTGAGTTGCCCAATTTTAAACAAGGCACCAAGGCTATAGCTATTGCCGTGGCTAGTGCTACGATAAGCGGCTCGTTTTCGTTGGTGGGCGGTGGCGATTCGGTGGCGGCGATTAATATGTATAATCTTGCCGACCAAATCAGCTATGTTTCTACCGGGGGCGGTGCGATGCTCGAATATATTGAAGGCAGAGAATTGCCGGGCGTTGCAGCGATTATGAACGACTGATGGTTGGGGTAAAGTTTCTTTTACTCATTTTGTTTGAGTTGCTTGAGTTGGGTGGCTAGTATTTCGTTTGTTTGATTTTGAAGACGTAAATGCACTTTTAGGAGTTTATTTTCCTGTTGTAAATCTTTAATTTGTTTTGTTAGTTTGATTTTTTCTGCTTTGGTGAGCGGGTTGGTATCATCATAATAGTATTGAAAAAAATTATGATCTAACTCTTGGGAGATGCTTTGCAGCATTTTAAGGGAGATGTCGGGTTGGAATAAAAGTCTATACATGCCGGAACGGCTAAATCCTAATTTTTGGGCTAAGGTGGGGACAGAAATGTGCTTTTGATAGCTTATCTCCTTGATTTTTTGTCTAATATCTGTTATCATATCGTTTTAATTTATCTGCAAAAATACAAATTTTTCGTTCATATTTATAAAAAATCTTTTTGGATTGGACGAATGGTGCTAAATACTATATAAATGGTACTTATATATAGACAATAGTACGTTGGAAAAGGAGAAAAGGTACTTGGAAAAGGATATATGTTGCTTGGAAGAGGACATGTGTCTATTAAATGAGGACATGCAAGCATTGAAATGAAGGACGTGACGGTTGGGATGGATGAAAGAGAAAAGAGATTGGGGATTTATCATCCTTACGTTTTAGAAAATGTTTTACAGGGATATTGCGTGTACTCACGGATTTTTTTATCCTAAAAGTATCGGGAGAAAATCGTATCAGGTTTGAATAATTTTCTCGTAAATAAAAAAATATTAAAAAAAAACTTGCTAGTATGTTTTTTTGTATTACTTTTGCACCGGGTTTATACTTATAGATGAATAATGAAAAAAAGGCTTGCACTTCTGTGCGAGTCTTTTTTTTTGCTTGTAACTTTAGATGCTTGGGGGGCGGATTGTCTGAAAACCCTAAGCAATTCCTATTCAAAAAGTGCCTTCATTTTCTTTTTCCCTCCTAGCCACCTCCTTATAAATTAAGCGACTGTTCTATTTTTTTCTGCGCTGTAGAGCTTAATGCCTATGATGATTTGTGGAATCAGAAAGGCTGAGAACGAAACGATGATTCCAAGAAGCACAAAGACCAAGCGTATAATAGGAGAAGTGTTTGTAACAGGCTGATCTGTGATGGCTACATTTGTGGTACTTATGGTATAACATATTAACCATACTATGGATAAAACACTAAGAATTATATGTGTTTTGAGTTTGGGGATGGTGAGTTTTTTAAAATAGATTCCGAAAAACAAGAAAGCAAACCCCAAAACCATCAATATCGGCATATAAATAAACCAAACAGTTTCAGCATGCATATCTGTCCCCATAAGTTTCATGAAGAGCAAAGAAAAGAAAAAGACACCCGCATAAAATGCTTTCACGCCCCCATAAATTATCAAAATGACGCGGGCAATCTTTTCGTTTTTAGTCATATTCATTTGCTACCACATAGGTAACTACCGAACTTTATTCAGTAGGCTTAACAGCCAACTCCTCTATATACATGGTATTTCCTTTGGGCGACCACACATAAACTGAAAGGGTTTCTTCGCCCGAATAGGTTTTTTTGAAATCAAAAATCTTTTCCACTTCAGCCCATTTTTTCAAGGCGTTCTTGCTGTTGAGTTGCATGGCTTCCCAATACAGCACGCTATCTTTTCTCGAAATGGTGCACACCACCGAAGCATCGCCGAGTTTCGGGAAATAGTATTTGGTTTTAACCGATACACCACTCGCTTTGCCATGATATAGTTGTCTGATTTGCGACACCAACCCAAAGCTGTATTGATTCACGGTATCCACCTTGCTCATGATTTTCGAACTGATTTTTTGATCGGTCATGATGGTATGAAAATTCATAAAATGATTCAAATCAGAAAACTTGAAAACAGTTGGCGTTTCATCCACTTTTGTTTTGTTGTCTTCGGAAGGAACACAAGCACCAAGCATAAAGCTCATTGCTAATAAGAATAAGATTTTTTTCATAATGTTGCTGTTTAAATATTTTTGCAAAAGTAAAAATAAAAAAAAACTTTTACGCTACTTTAATAATAAATTGTAATTTTGGGCATTAATAGGTAAAACTAAAATCAATAAAAAACATCCAAGCATCCTAAAAAATCAATGATTAAACAACTCAGCATCTCCAAACTCGTAATCGTATTTATCATGTTGATGGTTCTTTATATGATAAAGAATTATAACAGCTTGAACGGGTCGAGAGGCATCATTGATAATGATGTGGTTCAATATTACAGCTATTTGCCTGCAGCGCTTATCTATCACGATGTGTCGTTAAAATTCACCGAAAACTATCATGGTCCCCACAAATTTGAGTTTTGGCCTTCGATGGCACCTAATGGTGGCTTGGTGATAAAAGTTACGATGGGCATGTCGTTTATGTATCTACCCTTTTTCTATGCCGGGCATTGGTATGCGTATTTGTTTGGTTATGACACGGGCGGCTATTCCAAGCCATATCAGATTGCGCTGTTGCTCAGTTCACTTTTTTATTTAATCGTGGGTTTGCATTTCCTAAGAAAAGTTCTTGAGAAATATTTCGACACATTTATAGTTGCTTTTGTATTGTTGCTACTCGTTTTTGGCACCAATATGTTTATATTCGCTACCATTAATGGCGCCATGACGCATGTGTATTCCTTTAGTTTGTTGTGTGTATTTATCTATTACACCATCAAATGGTACGAACGGCAGTCTTTCCGACATTCATTGATTTTAGGCTTGGTTTTGGGCTTAATCACCATCGTTCGCCCCAACAATATTGTTATGGGCTTGATTTTTGTATTTTATGGAATCACTTCCTTTAAAGACATTGGAGCTCGATTTCGATTGTTTTTTAAGAACTATTATTGGATAGCTTTAATGATATTTTGTGTCGCACTGTTATGCTTGCCACAATTTATCTATTGGAAAATGGTGACAGGCAATTGGTTTTATTATTCCTACGGCGATGAGCATTTTTATTTCAACCGACCACAATTCATCAACGGTTTATTTAGTTTTCGCAAGGGATGGTATGTGTATGCGCCCATCATGATGTTTGCCACTATCGGCATTTTTATGTGTTACAAACATTTGAAATCTTTTTTTGTTCCGATACTTCTTTTTATGGTCATTAATCTATGGATTATCTTTTCGTGGTGGTGTTGGTGGTATGGAGGATGCTATGGGCAACGGACTTTGATAGATATGTATGGGCTGATGGCAATTGGATTGGGGGTGTTTTTAGCTTTTATATGGAAACAAAAAATGTGGATTCGTTATCCTGTAGTGATACTCTTGCTCCTATTAACCTTTTTAAATTCATTTAATTCTATACAATATAAATGTGGAGCTTTGCACTATGATTCGATGACAAAAGCCGCTTACTTTGAAAACTTCGGGCACATGGAGCCGCATGGGAAGTATTATGATTTACTGCAAATCCCCGATTATGCCAACGCCATGAAAGGACTCCCCGAAACAACAAACACGACAAAATGAAAAGAGTAGCAAAATATCTTGATAGCATATCCACCATGGCGGCATTTGAAAAACATGCGATTATTAGTCTCATGTTTTGTTTTGCCTTGTTCGCCGTCAATAAGCTTGCCGATTATTTACAACATTGGTATATGTCCTATGTGTATATATTCGCCACGTTATTGGGGCTTCATCTTTTGCTTGTGATTGCAAAACGTTTGGGGATAAAGATTTTTAGAAACCAATAATGCGTATTAGGACGGTTTATCCGTAAATGAATACGGAAAATATTTGTTCAATTTGCTGATAGGCTTTTCAATGAGTTTCCACGAAATATGAGCCACAAGAAACGTAAATAGATATAACAACACAAAAAGGGTGTATTTGTTGGTCGTATAAAGTTTCATGTATTGGGTGACGGTGTAGAACAAACCGGGCATGAACAAATGGAACACATAAATGCCATAAGAAATACGCCCCGAATACACAACAAATTTGTTTTCCAAAATCAACTTAGGCAAGAATCGAAACCCATTTTGTGAAGCTCGCAAAATAATAAATGCGGCTGTTACTGCAAAAAAGAATTCATCAACGATACTTTTATAAATAGACACTTCGCTACGAATAGCCAAAAAGTAATATACCACCAAATACAACATGATGACACTCCAAACCAACAAAGGCTTTTTCAATATGGCTGCCAATTGCTGTTTGTAAAGCGAAATATAGGCTATCAAAGCCCCCAATCCTAAAGCGTGGAAACAGCTAAAGGTGAAATAAGAGTTTGCCATCCAATTGTTCATATAGAAGAAAATATACGCTTTGGTGAGCAAAGAAATGGTAATCGAAAAAAGTATCACTTTAACGAGATGTTTCGGTTTGATAAAAACAATAAGCCAAGGCCACAACAAATAAAATTGTTCTTCAACCGCTAAAGACCAAAAATGATTGAAATCTCCAATAAAAATCTGATGAATGGATTGATAAATATTTGAAGTATAGCTGAACAACCAAGGGGCAACCTCATGCGTGTTTTTATAATTGATGGAGTATAACAAAATCAGCGTAAGATAATATATTGGGAAAATACGCAATACCCGACGGATATAAAAATTCTTAATAAACTTAATTTTAGGAATCCCGTCTTCTTCATATTTATTTTTATAAACCAATAGAATCCGTGTGATTAAAAAACCACTCAACACAAAAAATAACGTTACCCCATGTCCATAGGGCGCTTTTTGGAAAATGGGGTTGTAAAAATCCCATTGTAACCAATGAGCAATCATCACCATCACAATAGCAAAAAACCGCAGTCCATCAAGCTGCTTCGAGTATTCAAGTTTGGTTTTGTTTTCTGTCATAATGAAAAATGGGATGATGCTTGTAATAAATGTTTTCTGTGAAATTATTCCGGCTTAAGGAACCAATTTGTGAATGACCGTATCTTTTTTTTGAAAGTTTTCATATTCCGTTTTGATGCGAGGAATTGCTGCGGGTGCAATAATGCTTATGGGTTTATAAAGCCGCGAATTATCCTTGGTGGTGCGGGTGAGTATTTTTTCGTAGGGATCGAATTTCACGATTACATATAAGATGAGGCTTGCCAAAAACAATACTTTCAGCAAACCGAACACTGCACCCAGTATCTTATTAAAAAATCCCAAAGCAGTCAAATCCAATGCTTTTTCGATGGTTTTCGCAATCAATCGCATGACGATTATCACGGCAACAAATATGAGCGTAAACGCCACTGCGGAAGTATAATTTGCGCTAAATCCCAGATGTTTGATAAGCAAGCCCGCCACAAAATCGGAGAAATAAATACCTAGATAAATACCTAAAAACAAAGCTGCCAAGGAAGTAAGCTCAATGACAAGCCCTTTGCGGAAGCCCTTGAAAACGAAAATAATTATTGGAACTAGGATGATTATATCGAGAGCGTTCATTTTTGTTTTTTTAAACGGCGCGTAAGTTCGGTGGCGTAAACAAAGTTATTCAGTTCCTCGTTGTCGGTGTCCAGAATTTCGTTGTTGTCGCCTTCCCACCAAAGTTTACCTTTATATATAAATGCAATTTTATCCCCAATTTCTATCACGGAATTCATGTCGTGGGTGTTGATGATGGTGGTCATCCCATATTCTTTGGTGATTTCACTAATCAGGTTATCAATCAGGATGGATGTTTTGGGGTCCAAACCCGAATTGGGTTCATCGCAAAACAAATAATGCGGATTCATCGAAATAGCGCGAGCAATCGCCACGCGTTTTTTCATACCACCACTCAATTCGGCAGGAAACAAAGCATTCACGTTTTCAAGCGCAACACGTTTCAAACAAAAATTTACGCGGTCGCGCTTTTCTTCCATTGTTTGATCGGTAAACATTGTCAACGGGAACATCACATTTTGTTCAACGGTCATAGAGTCGAACAAAGCCGCCCCTTGAAACATCATCCCGATTTCCTGTCGGATAGATTTCTTTTCGTAGAAATTCATCTCGGTGAACAAACGGTCGTCGAAAAATATCTGACCTTCGTCCACGTCCAACAAACCTACAATACATTTCATCAAAACGGTCTTCCCCGAACCGCTGGGTCCTATAATCAAATTGGTTTTTCCGCGCTCAAAAATAAGATTGATATCGCTTATAATCCTATGGTCACCAAAACCTTTTGATATGTGTCGTGTTTCTATCATCCTAGCATCAATTGAGTAATAATAAGATTAAAAAATATAAGCATTATGCTGCTCATCACCACAGCTTTTGTGCTGGCACGCCCCACTTCCAGCGCACCGCCATTGGTATAATATCCGTAGTATCCCGAAATGGAGGTGATGATAAACGAAAAAACTATCGTTTTCACCACCGAGTAATACACTTCGTAAGGAATAAAATCGAGTGTGATGCCTTGATAATAGGCTGTAGTGCTTACCACATGCATCAACGTAGCCGCCAACCATCCGCCAAAAATACCCAAAAACATACTGATAACAACCAATATGGGGAAAATAATAACGGCTGCAACAATCTTCGGCAAAATCAAATAGTTGGCAGAATTCACACCCATAATTTCTAAGGCATCAATTTGTTCGGTCACGCGCATGGTCCCTATTTCGGAGGCAATACGCGAGCCCACTTTGCCAGCCAAAATCAAACAAATGATGGTAGGCGAAAATTCTAAAATGATAGATTCGCGTGTGGTGAACCCTACCGTGTAGGCAGGTATCCACGCACTAGTGATGTTGTGTGCAGTTTGTATCGCCACAACTGCTCCCATAAAAACAGAAATAATGGCTACGATGCCCAAAGAGTCAATGCCTAAGTTGTTGATTTCGTCAGCTATTTGCCTTCGAAACACAGGTGTCTTCTCATGTTTTTTGAAAACTTTGAGCATTAAATCTGCGTATTGTCCGATGCTAAATAAAATTTTTTTCAAAGCGCTAAAGATTTTTTTTGCGAATTTAAACATTATTTGAAAGCAAAAAGCTAAAAATCTTCAAGTTTTTTTATAATTTTGCAGAAAAATCAAATATGAGTCGGAAACGGGTTTTATTTTTCTGTATTATTTCAGTGTTTTTTTGTCTCACTTTTGCCTCGTGCAAAACGAGCAAAAGGCATAAGTGCAAGGAATGTCCAACATTTTCGAACAACGATTTTCTTAAAAACAATAAAATTTATAGTTATGAAATATAATAAAATAATTTTCATCATGCTGCTGGCAGTTGTTTTAGTCTTTTCCGCCTGCGCCTCCAAAAAAGGTCGTTACGAAAAATGTTCTCATTTTAGTAGAAAAGCTTTATGTCCCGAACAAGTTCATGCGCGTATTTAATGATGTCCTAAAACCTTTTATTCCCGAATCGGCTGTCGAAATTGTTTCGAAGTGGATAAGCGCCCATCCTCTTCAAATTCGTATTTCGCAAGCGCGTGCTACCAAGCTTGGCGATTTTAGCCCCCCTTCCCCCCAACGGCGATTCCACAAAATTAGCGTCAATCGGAATCTGAATAAATATTCCTTTTTAATCACCCTTACCCATGAGTATGCCCATTTGTTGTGCTGGGAAAAATACAAAAACCGCGTGAAACCTCATGGCAATGAATGGAAAGACATCTACAAAACCCTCTTGTTTACGCTGCTCGAATCCAAGATTTTTCCGCGGGAGATAGAATACGAACTCACGAAAATCATTGTGGGCAATGTGTATGCCTCCTCCACTTCTGAAAAAGAATTGAGCAAAACCTTGCATGACTTCAACACCGAAAAAGAACCCGGTGTGCTGCTCGAAGAACTTGCCGAAGACACACTTTTTAAACTTCATACGGGAAAAGTATTCCGCAAAGGTAGCAAAATCCGTACCCGTTATAGATGCTATTGTGTGAGCAACAAACGCTGGTATTATGTCAGTCCGATAGCGAGAGTGGTGCCTATTGACAAAGAATAAAATGAAAATTAATACGTTCCTTTTGTTTGGAATGATTTTTTTAATAATTTTGCACCCTATTTGCGAAAAAACAAAACAATGAAGAAGAACAATTTTTGTGTGATTATGGCTGGCGGCATCGGTTCCCGATTCTGGCCCCTGAGCCGCACCTCTCATCCTAAACAATTTTTGGATATTTTAGGCAGCGGCGAAACCCTAATACAACAAACCTTTCGTCGCTTCGAACGGGTCATTCCGCGCGAAAACATCTATATCGTGACCAACGACATGTATTGCTCCTTGGTGAAAGAACAATTGCCTTTTCTGAACGAAAACCAAATCGTTAACGAACCTTCGCGCCGAAGCACTGCCCCCTGCATTGCGTATGCATGCTATAAAATCAAAAAAATTAATCCAAATGCCAACATCGTCGTGGCGCCTTCCGACCATATTATTTTGAAAGAAGACTTGTTTGCCGATGTAATTTCCTCCTCGCTCACCGCCGTGGAACAAAACGATTGGCTCCTCACCCTTGGCATCACCCCCAGCCGTCCCGACACTGGATATGGCTACATCCAATTCAAAGACACCGAAGCCTACCCTCAAGATTTCAGAATCAAAAAAGTGAAGACTTTCACCGAAAAACCCGCCTTGGAAATGGCAAAACAATTTCTCGAAAGTGGCGATTTCTTGTGGAACTCGGGGATTTTCATTTGGTCCATCAAAAGTATTATGAAGGCATTCGAAATGTATATGCCTGAATTGAAAGAATCCTTTGACAAAGGCGAAGCAGTCTATAACACTGCCGAGGAAGCCGAATTCATAAAACAAACCTACGCCACCTGCAAAAGCACCTCCATTGACTATGGCGTGATGGAAAAAGCCTCCAACGTCTATGTCTTGCGGTCCGATTTCGGTTGGTCCGATTTGGGCACCTGGGGCTCCCTTTACGAAAACAGAGAAAAGAACACCGAGGGAAACGCTATCGTGGGCAAACACGTTATCATGTACGACAGCCACAACTGCATCGTCAATATGCCCAAAGACAAGGTCGTGGTCTTGCAAGGTTTAGACGACTATATCGTCGTAGAATCGGGCAATGTCTTGCTGATTTGCCGCAAACAAGACGAACAGCAGATACGTTTGTTTGTCAATGATGTGAAGATGGAAAAGGGAGAGCATTATATATAACGGTGTTCTTTTATTGCGGCTTCAATTATATATTACACTTTGCTTAGGGATGTGTAGGATTTGTTTTCTTTTGCTTTAAATCCATTAATATAACATTGCTTATGAAGTTATTATTTAAGATATTCGGGCTAATGGCACTTAGTGTTGCTGCTGTGACGATGTGTGCGGCACAAACGGTTTCTGTTAAGGATTCTGTTATTGTGGTGTTTGGCGATACCCGCACAAATCATGAGGTGCACAGGGAAGTAGTGAAGGATATTATGACGTTTAAACCAGTGGCGGTGTTTCATACGGGGGACTTGGTTTTTAATGGTTCAAAGAATTCGGAGTGGACATTGTTTGAATCCATCATGAAGCCTATTCTTAATAGTTCGAAGTTGTATCCGAGCTTTGGGAACCATGAGATGCATAGCAAATTGATGTCGAAAGATTTCAAGATGCCGAATAATGGAAAATGGTATTCGGTGAATTTGACTAGTATTCATTTTGTGGTATTGGATAATTATTCTGATTTTTCGGTTGGGTCGGAGCAATACAAGTGGTTGGTAGCAGATTTGAGTTCTGTTCCAAAAAATATGTTTCGTGTGGTAGTGATGCATTTGCCTGTTTACACTTCGGGACCACACAAAACGAAGTTGAAACAAATTAGGGCAACACTAGTTCCTGTTTTTGAGAAATATGGCGTGAATGCGGTGTTTAGCGGGCATATTCATTGTTATGAAAAGGCGTTTTCGAACAACATTTATTATATCACCACGGGTGGAGGCGGTGCGCCGCTGTATAGTAAAGTAAGAGAGATTTCAGAATCGAAATTGTATGTAAAGACGTATAATTTTTGTACCTTGGTTGTGAAAAATGAGGCGTTGGAGATACGGGCATTGGATACGAATTTAAAGGTGATTGATGAGGTTATTATCAAATAGGTAGAAATATAGTAAATGAATGCTTTTGAAAAAACATATTAGAGAAAATATTTGTAGGTTTAAAATTATTTGTAATTTTACATCATGATTCATAAGAGATTTTATAGAAACCTGTATTTGGGACTATGTTTGTTGTTCCTTGGGCTGAGCAGTTGTCAGAAGTATGAGGACGGGCCTGCTATTAGTTTTAGGAGTAAGACAAGTAGGTTGGTGGGATATTGGAAACTAGACAAGTGGATTGAAAATAATGTGGAACAACCGAATCAATTAAAATATAAACGACAATTTGGCTTTGCGAAAGATGGAACATATTATTACAATTTTGCAGATACGACGAATGGGGTTGTTATAAATTTTGAGGGAACTTGGGTGATGCGAACTCGGAATGAGCAATTGGTGTTGGGGTTAGATGATCCCTTGGTGGGGATGCAATATGAGGTTTGGGATATAACCCGATTGACAAATAAAGAAATCTGGCTTGAAAATGTAAGCCCGAAGAAAATGGTGGAATGGCACCTTGTTGTACAATAGCGAAGGTAGAGTAGAAATTGAATGAGTGTCGTTTGTTTTGTTATCTAAAGTTGTTATAAAATTTAAAGCACAGTTATATTATGATACGATTTTTTAAAGTACTGATTTTTGTTTTTGTTTTGTTGATGGTAGTAGTGGGATGCAAGAAGTATGATTACGGTCCGACGTTTAGTTTGCGGTCGAAGAAGGCTAGAGTGGTGGGCAATTGGGTTACTGAGAAATGGATGATGGATAAGTTTTCATATAGCACCGTGTTGGATTCGAATCGTAAGGTGGAGTTTACGAAGGATGGGGGATATAGCTTTCATCAAACGAATCCTTCGACAAGTGTAGAGACAACTCTAGAGGGGACTTGGGATTTTAAACAAGAAAAAGAACAGTTGCTGCTAGGACTTCCAACAGGGATTAATGGGGCGATGAATTATGTGGTGTGGGATATTATTTGTTTGAAGCATAAAGCACTTTGGTTGGAACGAGTGGATTATGGCTATCCGCATTCAACGCTTTATGAGTGGCATTTGAAAGCAGAATAAGTATCAGGTTTCAAGTAGCGTATTCATCATTCCAAGTTTGGCAGAACTCGGTGCATGTTATTGTTTTATAATACAAAGTTACAAACCTTTGGTGGAATAGGTGGGATAAAAGTTGAATTTTGATTATTGAACTTCGCAATCAATTAATTGAAAGGTCTTGCTTATATGGTTAGACACAGATAAAATATGATTTTAAGTATAACCTAAAAAGCTTGAGGCGAATGAGGTTTTACATTTGCCGAAAGGGGTTTTATGCGAAAAAGAAATAATGAGGTATCTAGACTAGCCCGCTTGTCACATAACCAACCAAGCCAGGCAAAGAAACCCCCATCCTTTCCCCTCTTCCTACTGTTAATATCTTTTTCAAGAATGTTAATATCTTTACAGGAACAAAAGTATCTCCATATCAAAAAACATTAGTAATTTTACACTCAAATTAAACTTAAAAAAAGGAGGAAAGAAAAATGTCATTAATTACAATTAATAACGGTTTAGCAGTTGGTGATTTACCTGATATCCTAGATGCTCAAGATATAATCAGGCAAAAATTCTCACCATGGCAGGTCAATTTCACACCCGAAGAGAAAAAGAAATTTTTCAAATTGGGTTATATCCGAGAATCATTCGGTGACAAAATTATGTTGATGGGCGAGCAACATCCGGTTACGATTCCCCCCGATGTTGATTTCAACATCGTTAAAACGCAATTCAAATTTTATCAAGATCTTCAACTCTTCAAAAACAATAAAGCCGATGTTGATGAATTGATTGATTGTTTGATAATGAATTTAGGTGTACTGCTGCTAGCTTCGTTCAACAGGATTTACAACACAGCCAACGATCTGTCTAAAAAAGGTAATTATCCTTTCAGCGAAATGGTGAAAGATGCAGGTCAAGTTTATGCAAGAGACACACAAAGCAGTGGAACATTATTTTCAATTGCTAAAGCGGGTCAAATGACGATTAACAAACTTGTTCCCAAAAGCCTTTTCATCAACAGTGCCACAACAGTTTTGACCATCAACGCAGCAGATGAGGTTCCGAGTCAATACAAACAAAACAATGCAATAACCGTAAATCCCGGTAATTCTACACCACTACCTGTCGGATACACGGCTATTATAGTATCTAACTTGAGTGCCGACACCGCAGGCGCTTTCACCGTCAAACTTAAAAAATAAACGATAGAGGCAAAGGGCACAAGGCATAGATTGAAAACAACAACAATCTCCTTCAACCCTTTGCCTCCAATCTTCTAAGTTGTACTAATCAAGTATAATACTAAACCATCGTTCTTAAAAACCCAAGCAATGAACTTGAAACTCCAAGCAATGAACATGAAAACTCATGTGCTGAACTTGAAAACCCAAGCTTTTTGCATGGAATTTGAAGTTCCCTGCATGAAATTCCAAGCTCCGAACATGGAACTCCAAGCTCCGAACATGGAAATCCAAGCTCACAGCTTGAACTCCAAGCAATGAACTTGAAACACGAACCTCTGAACTTGGAATTCCAATAACAGAACATGACATTCCAAGAGTAGAACTTCAAAAAAGAAGAGTTTTTTATCTTTGCAGATATGATGAACTGCAAATTAAAACTAGAGAATTTAAATATAAATGGTAAGAACTAAAAGTCATTAAAGGAAACATTATGAAGGATAAATTAGAGGAAATATATAATAAAATCTATGTTGACAAGACGGAGAATACTAAAAGCATTATCACTCTGATTGAGCCTGAGATTGATGCCTTTATGAAAATTGAAACATCTGATAGTGATTGTTTTTTTATAGCCACTTACTTGATATCAGAGTTCGGCGTATCATTTTATAATCAGGGCTATCTTAAAAAAGCAAAACCATATATTGAAAAAGGTATTCAAAATATTGAATTGGATTATAATCAAAAAGATAAAGATGTATTTAAAGATGAACTCTATATTGAGCTAATATGGGTGCGAGGTGTGATAAATAATAATTTAAAAAAATACAGAATTGCAAGCCGTGATTTTAAATCATTAGTTGATCACTTTCCTGATAATGACCGGTATAAAAATTGGTACAAAGGCTCTAAAAATTATACTATAAATCTGATAGAATGGGTATTGATTAGGATAATGTTCGTTTGTGTTCTTATTGGACTAGATCATAAAATGTTTTTATTTATTTCAGCGGCTGCAGCTATAGGGCTTATTATTTCCTTAATATATAGATTTATAACAAGGGTTAAATAAAGAGTATAACACAATATCATTCCCCCGCTCGGCGGTAGTCTCTGCCTCCGTCAAAAATATCCCGTTCGCCGCTATCCTCTACCTCCGTCAAAAATATCCCGAGGGTTAAATTTTAATACTATACCATAGCCCTGAAAGGGCGATATACACTAACAAAGGGTGTGAGCCCTGTGCTAAGAATAAACAAAAAACCACATAGCCCTGAAAGGGCAAAATATAGTAACATGGGACAATCATTCGTTAGAAAATATCTACACCTCATTTTCAGAACAAAACATCGCCTGTAACCCGAATTCGCAACCTTCGCATAACAGATGTCGAATGACAATTTATGACCACAAATGACAACTTAATGACCAAAATAACTCCCTAGTTAACCCATTGACCATTAATAACCAAGCGCACTCATAGTTCTATGTTCATAGTCCCGGTTTGATTCGGAACTATGAACACAGCGCTTATGAACTTTAATAAATTACAACATCAAACGGTAGGCGCGCCTGAACACCTTTTTGGGTTTTTAGATTTTGAAGATATTCGTAATAAACGTAGTTGTCGCCTAGGGCAGTTTTGATACTTTCGGCTTTGGTGTCTCCCATGAGGTCTTCAATAATCTGAGTGAAGGGGTCTTTGTATTTGGGATAGTTTACAATTTTATAGTCGGTGAGTTTGGCTAGTTTGGCAGCAACGTCAATAGCCTTTTGTAAGCCACCAATATCATCAACAAGTCCGATACGTTTGGCGTCGGTCCCTGTCCATACCCTACCCTGTCCGATAGAATCAACCTGTGCGCTTGTCATTTTCCTTCCTTCGGCAACATGGCTGACAAAAACTTTATAGATGTGTTCGATTTGTTTGGTTAATACGGAGGTTTCGAAAGGCTCCATGCCGCGGTTGGTGGTGATATAATCGGAATGTTTGTTGGTTTTAACCACGTCGAAGGTGATACCTAATTTATTTTTAAAGAAGTTTTCGAGATTGGGAATAACACCAAAAACACCGATAGAACCCGTTAGTGTATTTGGTTGAGCAATGATTTTGGCAGCGCCGCAAGCAATATAGTATCCGCCAGAAGCAGCGTAATCGCCCATGGAAACTACGACAGGTTTCACCTTTTGAGCTAAAACAACTTCGCGCCAAATTACCTCAGAGGCTAAAGCACTTCCGCCCGGAGAATTTATCCGCAGTACAATGGCTCGCACGGAACTATCGCCACGAGCTTCGCGGATGGCTTCGGACAAACCTTCAGAGCCGATGTTTTTTTCATCGCCTTTTCCGCCACTGATTTGTCCGGTGGCATAGACAATGGCGATTTTCTTTTTCCCGAAGGACAATTTCGTTTTTGCTTCTTTGCTACTCAGAAATTTTGGAAGCGTTACGAAAGAAATTTCATCGGTTTTGTTGTTCCCAAGCTTTGAGTTTATTTCTGCCAACACCTCATCGCGATACAACAATTTATCCACCAATTTATATTTCAAGGCATTTTCCGCGGTTTCTATTTTCAAACTGTCGGCAATGCTGTTCAAATCGGCTATAGAAATTTTACGTTGGGCAGAAACTCCATCAAGGATTTGTTTCCACATACCATCGAGCAATTTCTGATATTGTTCGCGGTTTGCATCGCTCATCTTGTCTAAAATAAATGGTTCGATGGCGCTTTTGAATTTGCCGTGACGAATAATCTGAGCTTTTACATCGAGCTTTTCTAATGTACCTTTAAAAAACATCAACTCGGCGGCAAGACCTTTAAAGGTGAGGGCACCTTGAGGGTTGATATAAATTTGGTCGGCAACGCTAGCCACATAATAGGTTTTTTGAGTATAGTCTTCGCTATAGCTGATAATAAATTTACCCGACTTTTTGAATTCGAGCAAAGCATTTCGGATTTCTTCTACTGTAGCAATGCCAGCGGGAATGTCTGTTAAATCGAGAAACACGCCTTTAATTTTATCATCATCAGCGGCTCGTTGGAGTCCTTTTAGGATATTATCTAATCCTTGACTTTTTTTGTTTTCCATGGAGAAAAAATTCATGTCGGCAAAAGGATTGTCTGATGTTCTGTCGGGAATTGCTTGGTCAAGTTTTAGCGTTAGTACAGAATTTTTATCCAATACCACTATGTTTTTTTTGGAAAAAGAAGCCAAAGAAGCTAGAATTGAAAAAAATATCAACCCCATAACAAGGGATAAGACGAAATAACCAGCCATAGAGGCTAGCATCATTTTAAAAAATTGTTTCATAACTGTTTTATTTATTTGGTTAAACGTTTTTTTGTTTTTGGTAAAATTACTAAAAAATATTCTTTTTGACGCATTAAAAATATATTTGTTACAAAGTAAATCAAAATAATTCTTATTTTTATGGTTTTTAAAATAAATGTGATATTATGGTTTGTTTTTCACTAGGAAGTAATCTTGGAAACAGAATAGAATTTTTACGGCAAGCATTGCAAATGCTTGAAGAAAGAGTTGGGAAAATGCTTAGTATTTCCTCCATCTACGAAACGGAGCCTTGGGGCGTTGATGGTCATCAGAATTATTATAATCTTGTGGCATGGTTTGATACTAAGCTTTTGCCTGACGAGGTTTTGGAGACAGCGATGATTATTGAAAAAGAATTAGGCAGAATGCGTATAAAAAATATGATTGAACCTAGGACCATTGATATTGATATCCTTTTTTATAACAACCTTATAATAGATACTAAATCTTTAAAGATTCCTCATCCTTTGATAAAAAATCGTAATTTTGTCTTGGTTCCATTAGCTGAAGTTTCGGGAGAGTTTGTACATCCTGAGCAGATGGTTACCATCAATGAATTAGTAAAATTATGTAAGGATACGTCAATTATAATAAAAACAGATATAAAGATAAAATAAAATGCTGTACAATTTTATAGCTATAGAAGGAAATATAGGAGCCGGAAAAACGTCGTTAGCGACAAAAATGGCAGAAGAGTTTAATGCTCGGCTTATTTTGGAACAATTTGAAGACAATGCTTTTCTGCCGAAGTTTTATAAAGATCCATCAAAATATGCTTTTCCGCTTGAATTGACATTTTTGGCTGAACGATATCAACAATTGAAGGACAAACTGACCAATCGGGATTTGTTTAATCCGTTTACACTTTCCGACTATTATATCTATAAATCGGAGATTTTTGCTAAGAAAACGCTTCCCCCGGATGAGTTTGCTTTATACTCGCGTTTGTTTCATATCATAAATTCCACACTACCTAAGCCGGATTTATTGGTATATTTATATGTAGAAGTTCCGCGGCTCAAAAAAAACATTACGATGAGAGGTCGAGATTATGAACAAAATATTGAGCACGACTATTTGGATCGGATACAATCCGGTTATTTTGATTTTATCAAACAGCAACAAGATTTACGTATATTGATTCTCGATATCAATCAGCTTGATTTTGTTCACAACAACACGGATTACAAAAAGATTGTGGATTTGATTATGAAAGAATATCCTATAGGTATTCATCGAGTTATTGTAAAATAAAGGGCATAAAAAAACTCCGACCATGGTCGGAGTTTTTTTAATGTGTTACATTCTCATTTATTTGATAGCATCTTTGAAAGCTGCATCTTTTTGATATTTGAGAAATTCTCTGTCTTCAGAGGCTTCTTTTTTGTATTTAGAATCCAATTCGATGGCTTTCTTTACAAATTCGTATAATACCGAAGTTTGAGCAGAACGGGCAGCGTTAACAGCAATTAGATAATAAACAGCTGCTGTTTGTGGTTTGGTGCAATCTAAGGTTTGTTTTGCGCCTGCTGTATTACCCGAAAGCAGTTGAGCTAAGGCAATATTGTACTTGCATTTCTTACCACCAAAAGAATTTAATGCACCTGCATAGTCGCCTTTGCGAATTTTCATGATGCCTTCATTGAAGCTAACATCAATGTTTTTAGCTTTTGCATCGCTGAAATATTTTGCTGCTTCATCATCATTTTTATTCCAGAAAGCTAGAACTCCAAGATTATAAAGAACCTGACCGTTGTTTGGGCTTAAGGTGTTCGCTTTGCTCAAATAGTTAGCGGCTTCGTCTGTTTTTCCAAGTAACAAAGCGCAAGCACCGGCATTGTTATACCCTTTCCAATCTTGAGGATAAATAGTAGTTGCTGATTTGTAAATTTGATATTTGGTGCTTACGTTTTCGGTTAGGGTAGCTGAATATAAAAGCTCTTTGTTGTCGAGTTTTTCAGGAGCAGTAGTTGAGAGCATAATAATTTCTTCTTTCGATTTTTTAGGCTCATAGCAATTTACAACAAATTCGGCTCTTCTAAGAACTGAAAGCATGGTTTCAACTTCTGCATAGATAACCGTCATATCCTTAATCGCTTTTTCTCTTTCTTCTTTTTTCTCTTGGCTCTTAATTACGTTTTCGATTGTTTGTTTTTGAGGAATGTTCGAAGCATTTAAGGCTTTCATGAAACCATCAAAATCTTCACCTTTAGAAATAACGCTAATAGGAAGTTGTGGAACTTCTGCTTTGGCAACTTTAGCAGCCTTTTTATCTTTAGATACGGGCTCTTCAGGTTTTGCGCCATTGATTAATTTTTTGTCTTTTAAAAGTTTCTTTACCAAATCGTCAAACCATTGGTTACCTGTTTTTCCGCGTTCTTCAGAAAGTTTTTGGTTCAAGGTGAGTTCGCCTTCAGGAGAAGCCCAAGCATTAATCTCAATGCTTTTTACTTTCCAATTTCTGCAAAGAAACGCTAATAAAGAATCTTTAATAGCAATGTTTGCTTTGTCTTTATTTAAAGCTAGGTTCAAATCTAGATTTGATTTGTTGTAAGCGAAATACAAGTTTGCTTTTTTGGTGATGATGGTTTCGAGTTCATAACCATGTTCCGCAATTTGTGTTTCTTCTTCTCTTTCAATTCGGGTTGAAGTGTAAATAACACCATCAGCAAGTTTTGTGCTTCCTAAAGCAACATCAACTTTTTTTCCTTTGGTTGCTAATGGTCCAACAAAAAGTTCAGACGTATTCATACCCGGGTCATACGTTATTATATCGGTATATGAAAAACTTCCTCCTTCTTTAAATTTAATAATTTGTCCATCGCCTTTTGCTTTTTCGCCTTTTAAGGTGATTGACTTAAGTTTTGCAACTTCCGTTCCTTGTAAGTTTTTTAAAACAGGAGTTACTTTTACAGATGCTTTTTTATTGAAATATTTTGCGGGAATTGTTCCGTTGATAGTAACAGAAATTTTTCCGCCATGTGTTTCAAGTACCTGAGGAGTCACGGTATATTTTACAGTTGGGTACTTTTTAATCATTTTTCCCAAGCCGCAACCCGTGAACATTACTACTGACAGTAAGACTGCAGCAAGAATTTTTAAGTTGAAGTGTTTCATAAATTTTATTTTTTTTCGTTAATAATTATTCTGATTTGACTTTTACGTTGCAAATATAAAAAAAGATACCTTACGAACAGAAAAAAAAATAAAAAATCTTTATTTATTTTTTTTAATGACAGGCAAATATACATACTTTTTATAAATAATTCGTGTGTTAAATTGATATTTTCAGTTTGCTTTTCTTGATTTTGGCAAACATGTCCCAAAGTACAATACCTGCACTTACGGAAATATTGAAGGAATGTTTCGTTCCAAATTGCGGAATTTCAATGCAAAAATCACATTCTTTCAAAACATTTTCATCAACGCCATTAATTTCATTCCCGAATATCACAGCATATTTTGTGTTAGGTTCGGGCGAAAAGTCTTCTAAACTTATACTATTGTCTGTCTGTTCTATTCCAATAATTTTAAATTTTTCATTTTGAAGCTGTTTTAATGCCTCTTTGGTGTTTTCATAATATTCCCAAACAACAGACTCGGTTGCATCAAGAGCTGTTTTTTGTATTTCGCGATGCGGCGGGGTTGCCGTAATTCCACACAGAACTAATTTTTCTATTCGAAATGCATCACACGTTCTGAAAACAGAACCAATATTATGCATACTTCGGATATTATCCAATATGACAACTATCTTGGTTTTTTCCTGTTTTTTGAAATCCTCTATGCTTATCCGATTTAATTCGTCAGTTTTAAGTTTTCTCATGTATTCTTTTTTGAGGGTGTAAAATTAATAAAAAAAACCACTCAAATGCATTGAGTGGTTTTTTTTATAAAACAGTCGCTATTTTTAAGCAACCATTTCTGACATTTTTTTGCTGATTTCAACAGCTTCAAAACTCAATGCTCTTATTTCAACAACATTTTGTTCCACGCCATTTTTATCCGTATATTTACGATATACGATTTTGCCATGTAAACTTACAAAAGTTCCTTTCCTAATCTTTGAAAGAGCTTCTTCTGAAAGTTTGTCCCACATAACGATGTTGTGCCATGTTGTGTCGCGCACCCATTCGTCGTTACGATTTTTGTAACTGTTGCTTGTGGCAAGAGAAAAGCGAAGCATTTGGCTGCCGTTTTTCAATGTTTTTACTTCAGGATTCATGCCTGCAAATCCACTTAATTCTACTTTGTTAATTGACTTTTCCATAAAAATTGTTTTTTTTGTTTGTACTTTTTTATTTATTTTTAATTTGAAGATGCAAAGTAACCACCTCTTGGACAATTTATTCGGTTATTAAATATTTGTATTCGGATATAGTCGTTTATAAACGTTTGTAAACGGATAAATTTTTTGTACTTTTGTGGATTCATATTAAAAATCAATGCTATGAGTGAAAAGCGAAAATGTCTTGACTGCGGAGAAGAATTCAGCGGAAGAATTGATAAAAAATTCTGCTCGGATATGTGCCGCAATTCGTATAACAATAAATTGAATAGCAATTCGACCAAATTGGAGCGCAACATCAATGCAATATTGCGTAAAAATCGTCGAATACTTGAAACATTAAATCCTGAGGAAAAAACCAAGGTGCATAAAAAGAAGTTGGTGGACAAGGGTTTTGACTTTAATTATTTCACGAATATTTATAAAACCCAAAAAGGTACTATCTATTATTTTTGTTATGAACAAGGCTATTTAGCCTTAGAAAATGATTTCTATTTTTTGGTCATTAATAAAAAGATTAAGGAAGTTTAAATTCCTTTCTTTGTTTTCTTGACAAAAAGCCTAACTTTGTATAAAAATTTTCAAGTGTCAGATATTAAAAAAGAAATTGCCGAAACTCCTTTAATGAAACAACATAACGCTATCAAGGCGAAATATCCTGATGCGTTGTTGCTATTTCGAGTGGGAGATTTTTATGAAACCTTTGGCGAAGATGCAATCAAAACTGCAAACATTCTAGGGATAGTGCTAACGCGCCGAGCCAACGGTTCGGCATCTTATATCGAATTGGCAGGCTTTCCTTATCATGCCCTCGATACGTATTTGCCGAAACTCGTAAAGGCAGGTTTGCGCGTGGCAATATGCGATCAATTGGAAGACCCGAAGCTCACAAAAAAAATTGTGAAGCGCGGCATCACCGAAATTGTTACCCCCGGTGTGGCTTACAACGATAAAGTTCTTGACCATAAAGAAAATAATTTTTTAGCGGGCTTACACTTGGGTCCACGAATCGTTGGGGTTTCTTTTTTGGATATTTCGACCGGAGAGTTTTATTTGGCTGAAGGCAGTAAAGACTATGTAGATAATTTGCTGCAAAGTTTCCGTCCGAATGAAGTGATATTGCAAAAAAGCAAACAGCGCGAATTTATAGAAAACTTTGGAGACAAATTCTATACATCCACCTTCGACGATTGGGTTTTTACTCCCGACTTTGCCAATAATATATTGCTGAATCATTTTCAAACGACATCTTTAAAAGGCTTCGGTATTGATGATTTGGATTCCGGCATCATCGCAGCCGGGGCAGCCTTGCATTATCTTGCCGAAACGCAACATGATAAAATCAGTCATATTTCAAAGCTTTCGCGTATCGAAGAAGACCGCTATGTGTGGATTGACCGTTTTACAATTCGAAATTTGGAGTTGTTACATTCGTCGAATGAAAAAGCGCTGACACTGCTTGATATTATTGACCAAACCCTCACCCCTATGGGTAGCCGCCTGTTGAAACGTTGGTTTGTGATGCCTTTGAAAGATAAGCAACGCATAGAAGAACGCCTCAACATCGTGGAGCATTTTATAAAAAATGATGAATTTTCAGAAGAACTGCGTAAAAACGTAAAACTGATTGGCGATTTGGAACGACTCATCTCCAAGGTAGCTATCGGGAAAATCAATCCTCGCGAAGTGGTTCAGATCAAGCGTGCTCTCAATGCCATTGAACACATAAAAACAACTTTTGATACTTCTGAAAATCTTGCCTTGAAAAAGATAGGCGAGCAGCTTAATTCGTGTAAAATCATCAGGGATAGAATCGAACATGATTTGAATGACGATCCTCCTGCCTTGGCAAACAAAGGCAATGTGATTGCGAATGGAGTATCTGAAGATTTGGATGAACTTCGCCAATTGGCTTATTCAGGCAAAGATTATTTGGTACAAGTGCAGCAGCGCGAAAGCGAACTCACGGGGATTCCTTCTTTGAAAATATCGTTTAATAATGTTTTTGGCTATTATATAGAGGTAACAAACACCCATAAAAACAAAGTGCCCGACACATGGACGCGGAAACAAACCCTCGCCAATTGCGAACGATATATCACCGAAGAGTTGAAAGAATACGAAGAAAAGATATTGGGCGCCGAAGAAAAGATATTGGCTTTGGAAACGGAATTATATAACGAATTGGTCATCGCCTTGTTCGATTATATAAAACCCATACAATTGAATGCTTCGTTGACGGCTTTGACCGATTGTTTGTTATCATTTGCCACCATTGCGGTTCGCAACAATTATACACGTCCGCATGTCAACGAATCTTTGGTGATAGATATAAAAAATGGACGGCATCCTGTTATAGAACAAAACCTGCCTGCCGGAGAAAAATATATTGCCAACGATGTGTATTTGGACGATACAAAACAACAAATCATCATCATCACGGGACCGAATATGGCGGGAAAGTCGGCATTGCTGCGGCAAACTGCTTTAATTGTTTTGTTGGCACAGATTGGCAGCTATGTGCCTGCCGAATCGGCGGAGATCGGAATCGTGGATAAAATCTTTACACGCGTGGGTGCTTCTGACAATATTTCTTCGGGCGAATCTACCTTTATGGTGGAAATGAACGAAACCGCGAGCATCTTGAACAATATTTCTTCACGCAGTTTGATTTTGTTGGACGAAATCGGGCGCGGAACCTCCACTTATGATGGCATTTCTATCGCATGGGCTATTGCAGAATATCTGCACGAAAACCGTCTGTTTAAACCCAAAGTGCTTTTTGCTACGCATTATCATGAGTTGAACGAAATGGCAAAATCAATGCCCGGGATTAAGAATTATCACGTAAGTGTGAAAGAAATCAGCAACAAAATCATCTTTTTGCGCAAGTTGGTACCCGGAGGCACCGAACATAGTTTTGGGATACATGTGGCAAAGATGGCGGGCATTCCGCAACGCATCATTGACCGCGCCAACGAATTGTTGCATCAATTGGAAAAAGACCATAGCAATAGCGAGTTAACCGTAGTGAGCAGCCCACGACAACAAAGCAACCCCGATAATTACCAATTGAGTTTTATTCAGTTGGACGATCCTCTGCTCGAACAAATTAAAGACGACATTTTGAAAACGGATATCAATACGCTCACGCCTGTGGAGGCTTTGATGAAACTGAATGAGATAAAGAATTTGTTGAAGAAAAAGAAATGAGCGAATTGTTCTATTGTTGAATTGTTAATCGGTTAATTTATGAAATAGGCAAGGGCTAGGAGATAACTAGGACTGAGGTTGGAACCTTAGTTCAACAGGAAATTTACTTTTTTATCGTCGGCCAACCCCTGAACTAACAGTACGTTTTTGCCCTGTGTTTGTTTTATTATTAAATATATTTACAACACCAACCAAGCATATTTCAATTTACCCATTAGGGAATTGAACCTTCTTTATTAATTCTCTTATTTCAGGGTTTAAAGGCAAAATATCATCAAGTAATATTTTATGAATAAACCTAGGTTTGGTTTCAAAACCAAAATAAAAATTGACGGTGTTCCTTTTGAAAATAATTACCTCTTTTAGTATTTTTGAATTGTCTGATGAAATCCGAAAAGAATTGCCAATTAATTTTTCAAATTCAAGTTTCAATTTATCAACAAATTCTTCATTAATCTTATTATTATATATTTTCATGGCGTAATTTGTTTAAAACGTTTGCAATGCACATATCATTATTTTATCTTTTTTATATAATCAAGATTATTCACATCTACAGTATTTAAAAGAAGATTGGCGTTAAGTTGTTTAAATGTTTTTTCAAAATTTTTGTAACTTTCACAAACATCAATTTTAACGATAGGAAGGCGGCCATTATTTTCTTGTTTGTATTTTTCTGCGATAACAAGATCTATGCAAAAAAATGACAAGTAGAAAAAATTATTTTCTCCACAATAAACCTCAAAACCAATAGGCTCAAAACATTTAATATCAATGCCTCTTTCTTTGGCATAATCTAAAAATTCATGTCGTGTCCCCTTTTTAAAATCAAATGCAATGGTGCCTACCATGTCATTGTAAGTTGTGTTTGCTTTAATTTGTTTCATTCTGTATTGTATTTAATTGTTAATATTACAAAGATAAATATAAAGAATTTATAAAACAAATTTTCTCAATAAATAGAAAAAAATAATGTGCGAAATAATTTTCTAATAACAAATAATGATTAAATGTTTTAGAAAGAAGGAATTTTAATAATTGCTAGTCGTGTAAATCAAAAGAAATTAATTTACTTCAATTATAAAAACAAAGTTTTTAATTAGTTTTACTTGCTCTGTTAGTGGTTTTGTCATTAAGCTATTCAACGTTGGTAAAAGAGGCTTTGTTGTTAGCGATTCAATCAGATTTATAAGATAACTCGATTTAACTGCATAGGTTGCACTCTCAGCTTGGACATGCTTTGCATTTACAACCCCGATTAAATAACCATTTTTATCAAACAATGGACCACCACTGTTTCCAGGTTGTGCAGCAGCTGATATTTGATATGATGTAATATCGCCTGTATAACCGGATTTCGCGCTAATAATTCCATTTGTCAATTTAACTTCATCGCCCATAGTCGCCGTTAAAGGGAACCCCATTATATAAATATTTGAACCTACATCAGAGGACGAAGTTTTAATAGTATATGGAATTGTACCAAAACTTGAAAAGGAAGCGTCTTTAATTTTTAATATTGCAAGGTCATTATTTTTATCTGTTGCAATAACAGAAGCAACATACTCCTTGTTAAAATCACCATTAATTCCCTTGACTTTTATGTTTGATGAGCCTTCAATTACATGATTGCAAGTTACTATAAAACCATTTGAGGCAATAGCAAATCCAGTTCCTGTTGAAGGAGTTTTTTTAGTTTCTACATTCGGTATTACAACAGTTTTTGCTTCATTGTAATCTGAATATGTAGGGTATATTTTCATATCTTTAGCATCAACCTTGAAATAAAAATCCGTTGTTGCATAAAAATCATAAGAATAAGACAAAAGACCATTCTCTTGCAAATAAACATTATATGTCTTAGGTGAATTTCTTATTTCTGTTTTTGAATCTACATCATTTTGTACGAAAACATTGGGATAAGAAGTTTTTGACAATACACCAATTATGTCATATTCTTTACAACCCATGTCAGAAAAAGTAGTTGTGGCAGCATCTACAATAATCATATTGAATTTAGAATAATCATATTTATCTCTAATTAATGCATATTTGCAGCTCCCTTGTGTACTTGCTTTTTTATTGTTTATTGAAATAGTCATATTCATGGACCAAATTCCTTCAACTAGATCAATTGTTTTTATATTGCTCTTTAAATATTCTTTAATTGATGTTTCCGTAAAGCCCGAAGACTTAAAGGTAATATAATTGTTATATATATAAATATCATTTGCATTCTGTGATTTTGCTATTATTGCTTGGAATGACAGTAAAGTACATAACAACAATATTTTTTTTATTTTTTTCTTCATTATACACGTTATTTATTGAGAAAAACACTACCAGGCTCTTCACGCTTGTACTGTTTTCCAATCCTTTTGTCTTTGTTGCTTACTTTTAAGATTTATAAGCGCAAGGATTGCAAATTCTTGCGAGCAGAAGCAAATTATTGAAATATTTTACTATACCATTTAGATACATTATCACGTATCAAATCGTAATATTGGTAAAGCGTCAATGCTAATACAAAATTAGCTCTATTAGATTTATTGTCGTTTACAGTTAAATAACCATAAAAATTTCCATTCTCATCAACTATAATTGGTGGATCTGTTGCGTATGAATTCCAAGGACAATAATTGCCGTATTCATTTCCATATGTACCATATTCGTTCCAAATACATTGTGAATTATAACTATTCCCATATGTGCCATATTCATTCCAAATAGAATTAGCATCTAAAGTGTTACAATTTATACATCCAAGATAAGTTTCATTATTTTGCCCACCATATATATGTAGTGTTTGGGAAAATGACTTTGACATAGATAATAATAGTACAATTGTCGTTATAAAAAGAATATTTACTGCGTTTTTCATAATTTTATTTTTTTATGCTTATTTCCCTGTTCGGTATAGCCTTTACCTAAGACGCCAATATCCTATTAGGCTCAAACTTTTCATTTTTATCTTTTCATTTTTCATTCAAAATTCCCTATTCCTTAATCTCAATGCCTGTTCTTTTAATTTCATCAATAAAAGCGTCACCTTTTTCGAAGTAAAGAGTGGGAAAAGTATGCACCTGTATGTTTGCATAATCTTTCTTAATTTTGGCATTCATAAATAGGTCAAGGTCTTTAAAAACCATGCCTGCAAATTCATCAGCCACCAGTGCCACATCAATGTCGCTCCATCTGTGCTGTTCGTTGCGGGAGTACGAACCGAATAGGATAATTTCTCGTAAATTTACTCCTTCCGTTCTAACGTCTGCCGCGAAGCGCGTTACCAGTTTTATTACAGATTGTTGAGTAGCCATATTCTTATAGTTTCTGCTTGTTTAAGTATCTTTGTTGTCCGAAACTTGCAACTTTTCGCTTATTTTTTTATATTCTCTATCATTAATTCGAGTACAAATATACAACTATTATTACTACTGCAACAAATTTTTCATTTTTATCTTATTTTTTTCTACAAACAGCCCACCTCTCCGAGGCTTAAAAAATTATATCCTGCCCTGTTATAGTCCCGACATGCAATGTCGGGGTTGGGGTTTAAAAAAACAATTCAAAAAAAAGAGCCTGAACACCAGTCCAAGCTCCTTAAAGTCTAAAAGCCAAATAGTCTAAAGCCTAAACCCCTAAGGTAAAGTAATCATCAACTTCAAACTATTTACCTTACTCCGCTCTATCACGATATGCCCCGTATAAACCGTCTTATCTCCCAACACACCCGTCAAAACATCCTCTCCGCTCCGTATCTTTGCTATCACAGCTTTACCAGTATAATCCGTCGTTGCCGATTTCTTGCCCTTTGTCAACGTAAACACTATGCCTTCTATCGGAGCACTCGTAGCTTTATTCAGTGCCTCTATGTTCAAATACGTATGTCTCACGTGAACCGTGGGGATATCTGTAGAAGCCATAAAACGTTCCCAAAAACCATAATTAATAGTTTCATACTTGCGCACACGAAACTTCAAATTCTCAACCTTTTCCTTCACAGGTCCAAAACTATTCTTAAAATCCTCTGTCAACTGTGGCGAAACCTCATGCTCTGCCTCGCTCGTGCCCTGCAATTCCGTGAAAGTATTTTTCTTTGTCAGCAACGCTGCCAACATAGCATTAGTGATAGTATCAGGAATCAAATCGTCAGCATTATCACTAATTAAATTATAATTTGTTTGAGCTAACGTACCACAAGCACTATCAGCAAGTGATGTATAATTTGTTGGATAAACACTAAACTTTTCAGCAATACTCATTTTGCCCAAATTCTTCAAAGTAACATAACTTTCACCCGCAAGCATGGCAGCAAAATCGCCCAATTCAATTTTTGCAGTCAGCTTTTCTTGGCTAAATCCGCTATTGTCCGGGTGCGCAGCAGCTCCGGTCGCTAAATTATGGGCATAAGCCGCTTTAAAAGCTTCCACTTCTGCCTTAAATTTTACATCATCCTCATAAACAGCAGCTTCGTTTGTCAACACATAATCTACGGAGGCATACATTGTTTGGTCTGCCTGTTGTGGTCCTGTCATAATATTTTTTTTTAATGAATAACTTCTATTTTGAAAATGCAAAAATACTACTATTTTCATTATCTGCAAAAAAATATCAATAATTTTTTTAAAACATTTTTATTCATTCATAATCAACAACATATAACCATATTCCGTATGTAAAATAACTACTTTAATGCCAAATTCAACCCTATCAATGTACGTTTTATGACAATCAATGTACATAAAATGACGATCAATGTACGTTTTATGACAATCAATGTACGTTAGATGGCAATCAATGTACGTAAAATGGCGATCAATGTACGTAAAATGACGATCAATGTACGTAAAATGACGATCAATGTACGTGAGATGACGATCAATGTACGTGAGACGACAATCAATGTACGTGAGATGACAATCAATGTACATTAAATGACGATCAGTTTTCGTCTCTCATCACATAGAAGTCAAAACTCGACTCCAAATAGACATTCTTAAAACTTCACAAAAAAAGCCAAAACCCCCAACACCACCAAAACGCCTCCTGTGATGAGGCGTTCGTGATGTTCGAGGAAATGGGAGTTTATGCGCTGTGTGCCTTTTATGCCTATATAGACTAGCACCAACATCAGCATGACGGTGGTTAGGGTATATACCGCCGAAACAATAAAGATGCCGTTCCAACCTATCAAACCGGCTTGAAAGTAATAGGCTTCGATTTCGATGCAGGGCGTCAAAAACATGGCTAGGCTCAAACTGCTGAGGATGGCAACCTTCGATTTGGTGTTGCTGCGGCTTTTGGGCATGCCGTGTTCGTGATGATGATGGTGGTGGTGATGGTTCGAGATAAAATTCACGATGATATACACCAAGCCTATTCCCACTAAAATGGCGGGCGCGATATAGGTCATGATTACGTTATAGCTGTCGGCGAGTTTGATGCCCACAAAGCCTACAATGATGCCAATTATCACGGTGCTCAGGGTATGCGCAAAGCCCGTGATGGCGGTGGCGCCCAAGGTTTCGCTCACAGTCCATTTCTCTGTTTTGCCAATGGCGATGAGCGGTATCCAATGGTTGGGAATGGAGGCATGTATCAAACTCAAGAGAAGACTGCCGATGAATATTTGCCACATAATGTTGTGTTTTTTTGTTAATGATTAAAGCGGTTTTTCCACCAAGAAATAAACTCCCGTGTTGATGACGCCTTCTTCTTTTATGTTGAAATTGCTTTGTTGAAACAGTTTGCGCCATCCTTTTGGGGAGGTCAACGATAAGCAAAATAGATTAAAGACCGAGAAAGTAGCAGCACTCGGAACAAAAACGACGAGCAAGAATTTGCCGCCCGGTTTCAACACTCTGTTGATTTCTTTCAATCCGTCGAGTTTGTATTTGCCCAAATGGTCCATCATATAGGAGCTGATGGCAGCATCGAAGGTGGCGGTGGCGAACGAAATGTCGGTGATGTCGCCTTGTTTGATTTCGACGCGGTCTTGGATGCCTGCAATTTTCACATTGCGTTCCAAGAGGGCTTTGCCTCCGTTTTCGATATAGTCGGAATCGAAACGGTCGAAGGCAACGATGTGGCTGTTTTTCATCACTTTCGATAATTCGAGCGTGGTGCGTCCCGACCCGCAACCGGCATCGAGAATCAAATCGTTGTCGCCCGCAAACAAATCTACAAAAGGCAGGGTCATATAGGCGTCTCTCTTCGACTTCCGGAGCATATAATTCCCGGCAAACAAATTCAAGCTTATCAGAAAAAAGATTAAAGAAAGCCACACCAAGTTGGGATTGTAATAATATACCCATATAGTTGCCATCAAGAAAACACTGCCGATGAGCCAATAGATGTTCATCCATCCATAGGACCATCCAAAATAGAGTTTGCCTTCGAGTTTGCGCATCTTGCGCTTTTCAAATAAATTGTATTTCAGTTTTTCGGGCGAGATAAAATACGCCGAGATGAGCAGGGTGCACGCAATGATGATATGCGCTAATGCAAATAAAAATACCATGCCCGAGAAGACTTTCAATTGTGGCAGATGGATGTAAATCATCACTGCTACGATAATTCCTACCACGCCCATGATCCATGGATGACCATGACCTTTTCCTTTTTTTTCTGTTGTTTTCATAAGTTTGTTTTTTTGGTTAAATCTCTTTGTGGCTTTGCAGCCGATTAGTAATTATGGTGAGATTTTAAGCCGGACGTATCGGAATCAGAATTTCGCGTTCTATGGTTTCGGATGGTTTGTGGGCAGGATTTTCGGCATAAATTTCATAACCTACAATTTCTTTTATCGCATATCCGCTTTCGGGAATCCACCCATGACTGAAAAATGCAAGACTTTTTACCGTTGAAAACAAATTTCCCTGAAAGGCATAAGAGGCATAAAACCCATCGGGCACTTTCGTGAGACTTGCTTCGCGCGGCAATTTCTCCATGGCAGGAACCGTAATGCCCGCCCAATATCTGCATTTTTCAATTGAAGTGATAAAAGGAATATCCAACAACATGCCCACAAAGCGCGTTTCGGCGGTGAGCAATCCCCGCGGAGCCGCCCATTGGCATAGTTTGCGATAGGCAAGCGAAATGGCATCACTTTTATCTAAGCAGGTGCTTTGATATACCAAATCGAAGCCTTGCACTCTTTTTGTTGAAATAATCACTTTATCGTTCCAATCCATGATTTCGTCCATTGAAAAATCTCGAATGCAAAGATCGTTGGTATTTATCAAAGAGGTTTTGCCATTCTTGCTATTCGTTTTGCCTAAGTTGCGATATTGTTCGTTGGATAATTGTCTGTATTCTATAGCACTTACGTCAAAGAAGTTTTTGAAAGCACGCGAAAAGGTGGAAAGGGAGGTGAATCCGCTCCTATCGGCGAGGTCGGAAACGGGCACATCGGGAAAAACTCGCAAGTAATGCGCTATGCGTTCCAAGCGCAAACGGATGATATATTGTTTGGGAGTTTCGCCCACAAAATGCGAAAACATGCGCTGAAAATGAAAGGGCGAATAATGGGCTACATCTGCCAATCGTTGCAAGGAAAGGTCACCTTCGAGGTTGATTTGAATATATTCCAACACTTTTCGGATATAGATTCCTGTGGCTTTGTCGTCTTCGGTGTGGTGCATGGATGTTGGTTTTTTGATGTTTGCTGTTACATTATATATATTGTATGATTACATCATTTCTTCTTCGCATAAAATCCTTCGATGTTTTTCCAACGTTTGTGCGACCATAGCCAATATTGAGGGGCGCGCAAAATCGTTTTTTCCAAACATTCGATATAGGAATTCATGATAAACCCATATTCGCATTGCTGCGGATTGTCGGTGATTTTGATGAGATGGATTGTGTAGGTGCCTTTCTTTACGCGAATCATATCGGCATACACCACGGGGAAATTGTAGTCTTTGGCATATTTTTCGGCGCCATACATAAACTCGGTTTCTTTATGAAGAAACATAACCGGAAAGCCTTTCTTGACGCCCCCGGGATATTGATCTGCCAAAAATAGACTAGCAGTGAGGTGGTCTTTATCTTTAGCAAACTCTTCTTTGATGTTGTTGGCATGGATGATTTTCATGCCTGTTTTGCTACGTTTGTTATTAATCAAAACATTCAACACGGCATTCGACAACGGTTTGCCAACGCCGATGGCTAAATGCGGAAACAACAAGTTGAGCGAATAAATCAACAATTCCCAATTGCCATAATGCGCCGACATGAAGATAACGCTTCTGTTTTCGGCGGCATATTGTTCCATGATTTCGGGATTATCGCAGGATAGATGGCGCAACAGACCTTTTCTGCTTATGGTTAGATATTTTACGGTTTCCAAAAACATATCCGACAAATGCATATAGAATTGTTTCGCGATTTTGTGAGTATCCACCTCCGCGGGGAAGCTGCCTTTTAGGTTTTGCATCACCACCTTCTTGCGATAGCCAAACACATAATATAACATCACAAACATGAATTTCGAAACGCCATACAGCACCCACATCGGCAGCAGAGAAAACAACAGCAGCACGAAAAAAAGGAGATAATTTAGACATTTAGAAATGAAAGTCATCATGAGGGATGTTTATATTTATGATCTAAGAGTATTTTGCAAAGATAGGGAGATTTTTTTAATGGTTAAATTGTTCTATGGTTTTATTGTTGATTTGAAATATAGGTATGTTGGGAATGATTTTTATTCTTTAGTTCGTTATGAAAAGTCTTTCTTTTGGGACTAAAGTCCCTTAGAGTGTTTTTATTACTTGCCCTAGCCTTAAGGCTAGGGTAATTCAAAAACGTCTTGTTTGCCGGGCTTTAGCCCGAAATATATTCTTTATTTTTATTTTTCAAAGTGTATTTATTCTTTATTTTTCGAATCCATGATGATAGTTACCGGACCGTCGTTAATCAAAGAAACTTGCATGTCGGCGCCAAATTCTCCTGTAACAACTTTTGCGGTGATTTTGCTTTGCAAAATTTTGATAAACGCCTCGTAAAGCGGAATAGCGATATCAGGTTTTGCTGCGCGAATATAGGAAGGACGATTGCCCTTTTTTGTGCTCGCATGAAGTGTAAATTGACTGATGAGCATCGCCTCACCGCCTATTTCATTCACCGAAAGATTCATCACACCCTGTTCATCAGCAAAAATACGCAGATTGGCAATTTTTGCACACAACCATTCGCTGTCCTCATCCGTATCGGCATCTTCAATGCCTAATAAGATTAGGAGACCTTTGCTGATAACACGGGTTTCAGCATGATTGATAAGTACTGAGGCTTCAGATGCTCGTTGAATGACAATACGCATAGTTGATTTATCTATATAAAAACATAGACACATAAAATTCTTCTTAATAGAAAAACCTATGTGCCTATGTGTCTATGTGGTAATAATACCTTATATCATCTTTTTAGGGTCAACCCATTGTGTAAATTGTTCGTCGGTCACCAAACCTAATTGTATGGCAGCTTGGCGCAATGTTAGATTTTCTTTATGTGCTTTTTTAGCTATTTTGGCTGCGTTTTCGTAACCGATATGTGGGTTGAGCGCTGTAACCAACATCAAGGAGTTTTCCAAATGGTGTTGAATGTTCACTTCGCGCGCTTCGATACCAATGGCACAATTATCGGTGAAGGACACACTCGCATCGCCAATCAAACGTGCTGCCATCAGCAAATTATAAATCATGACAGGTTTGAACACATTGAGTTGGAAATGTCCGTTCATGCCTCCGATGTTGATAGCGGCATCGTTGCCAATCACCTGAGCACACACCATCGTCATGGCTTCGCATTGCGTTGGATTTACTTTGCCGGGCATGATAGACGAACCGGGTTCGTTTTCGGGCAACAACAATTCGCCGATTCCGCAACGTGGACCTGAACCTAACAAACGGATGTCGTGGGCAATCTTCATCAAGCTGATGGCAACGGTTTTCAACGCGCCCGAGGTTTCAACAATAGCATCGTGAGCCGACAAGCCTTCGTATTTGTTCGGAGCTGTGATGAAAGGCAAACCTGTTAGCGTAGCAATATGTTTTGCCACCAATTCGGAATATCCTTTTGGGGTATTGATACCTGTTCCCACAGCGGTGCCGCCTAAAGCGAGTTCTGATAAATGAGGCAGGGTGTTTTTGATGGCAATAATGCCATGGTCAATTTGAGAAACATAGCCTGAGAATTCCTGTCCTAAGGTAAGCGGCGTAGCATCCATCAAGTGGGTGCGTCCGATTTTTACGATGTGTTGAAATTCTTCCGACTTCTGCGCAAGCACATTTCTGAGCATTTCTAAACCCGGAATGGTAGTTGTTACAATCATTTTATACGCCGCAACATTCATCGCCGTAGGAAATGTGTCGTTTGATGATTGTGATTTGTTCACATCATCGTTGGGATGGATAAATGTTTTTCCATCGCCTAAGGTTCCGCCGCGTAGTACTTCGGCGCGATTAGCCACCACTTCGTTCACGTTCATATTACTTTGTGTACCCGAACCTGTTTGCCAAACCACCAAAGGAAACTCAGCATCCAATTTGGAATCGAGAATTTCATCACATACTTTGGCAATCAATTCGCATTTTTCGGCAGAAAGCACGCCCAAGTCGCGGTTGGTGATGGCAGCCGCTTTTTTTAGAATAGCAAAGGCTTCGATGATTTCTTTCGGCATCTGTTGTCCGCCGATTTTAAAATTATCTTTTGAACGCTGGGTTTGTGCGCCCCAATATTTTTCGGCTGGTACTTCAACCGCACCCATGGTGTCATGTTCAATACGTATTTTCATTTTTATAGATTTTTTTTTAGGTACAAACGTATGAATTTTTTCTCTATTACGATGAAAAAAATTGTACTATTTTAATAAATATCAATTTTTTTATGTGTTTTTGACATGGATATGAAAAATTTTTAGTACTTTTACAAATAAAAAAATGGCAAAAGAAAAATCATCCAAGGCTAAATCCAAAAACACCGGCACCACTTCGCTCGTGTTGAATGTTTTCTATAAACATCCTAGTGTGGCTTTGAATTATAAACAAGTATCGAAAGCACTCAACATTAACGACAAAAGCGCCCGCGAACTTGTTATCAAACAACTTGATATTTTGGTCAGATGTAATAGTTTGATGGAAGACAAGCACGGCAAATACAAATTAAATCCCGAAAAGCATGCTTCCTATTTTCCGAAGAACACCTACGTGGTGGGCACGGTGGATATGAAATCAACAGGCAAAGCCTATATTATTTCGAGCGAGCTGACCGAAGATGCTTATGTGGCACCTTACAACACGAATCGTGCGCTGAATGGCGACACGGTGAAAATATTATTGTTGCCACGCCGCAGCGGCAAAAAACCCGAAGGACAGGTGGTGGAAATCATCAAACGCGCCAAAGAGAAGTTTGTGGGCATATTGCAGGTGAGCAAATATTATTCGTTTTTGATTCCCGATAGTCATAGTGTCAATGTAGAGATTTTTATTCCGAACGATAAAATCCTCACAGCGAAACATGGCGACAAAGTGTTGGTGAAAATCACCGAATGGCCCGACAATTCGAAAAATCCTTTTGGGGAAGTCATCAGTGTGTTGGGCAAGCCGGGCGAAAATCAGGTGGAAATGCAATCTATCATCGCTGAATATGGTTTTCCGTTGAAATTTCCCGACAAGGTGGAAAAAGATGCGGCAAATATCCCCCTCACCATATCCAAAGAAGAAATAAAAACCCGTCGCGATTTCCGTCAAATTTTTACTATCACAATTGATCCCGAAGATGCCAAAGACTTTGACGATGCCATTTCTTTACAAAAATTAGCCAACGGCAATTGGGAAGTGGGCATTCATATTGCCGATGTGTCGCATTATGTGAAAGAAAACACCGAGCTTGATCAGGAAGCTTATGAACGCGCCACATCTATTTATATGGCTGACCGCGTGGTGCCCATGTTGCCCGAAGTTTTGTCGAACAATGTATGTTCGTTGAAACCTCATGAAGACAAACTCTGTTTTTCGGCAGTTTTCGAAATGACCGATGGGGCGCAAATTGTGGGACAATGGTTCGGAAAAACCATCATCAACTCCAATCATCGTTTCAATTATGAAGAAGTGCAACTCATCATCGAAACGGGACAGGGACTGCATTGCGACGAAATTGCTACCTTCAATCGCCTGGCAGGCATTTTGCGTGAAAAACGTTTCGCCAACGGCTCTTTTGCTTTCGACACCGAGGAGGTGCGCTTCAAATTGGACGAAACAGGTAAACCGATCGAAGTTTTTATCAAGCAACAAAAAGATTCCAACAAATTGATTGAAGATTTCATGTTGTTGGCAAATCGCAAAGTGGCTGAATTGATTGGGCATCCCGCCAACAACGCCATTCCGAAGACTTTTGTATATCGGATTCACGATAAACCTAACCCCGAAAAGCTGCATACGTTCACGCAATTTGTGGCGAAGTTGGGATATAAAATCAACGCAAAATCGAACAAAGCCATCGCCGATTCGTTCAACACCCTGTTCGAAAACATCAAAGGCAAAGGCGAAGAAAATATGATCAACCAACTCGCCATCCGCACCATGGCAAAGGCGGTTTATTCTACGGATAATATAGGTCATTATGGTTTGTCGTTTAAATATTATGCGCATTTCACCTCGCCCATCCGTCGCTATCCCGATTTGATGGTGCATAGGTTGTTGGAGCGTTATATGCAAAATTTGCCTTCGGTGGATCAAGTCGTTTATGCCGAAAAATGCAAACATTGTTCGGAGATGGAAAAATTGGCTGCCGACGCCGAACGCGCTTCTATCAAATATAAACAAGCTGAATTTATGCTCGACAAAATTGGACAGACGTTTCAAGGCAAAATCAGCGGGGTGAGCAAGTGGGGCATTTATGTGGAAATCATCGAAAACAAATGCGAAGGCATGGTGTCCATACGCGATATGGAAGACGATGCCTATTATATAGATGAAGAAAACTACGTGGTGATTGGGCAATACAGCGGCAAACGTTATCGCTTGGGCGACACGGTGAAGATACGGGTGAAGAAAATCAGTTTGGCGAAAAAGCAGATTGATTATGTGTTGTTGAAATGAACAAAAACCTGCATACATATTGCAGGGGTATGACATAGTCATCCCACAAATGTAAAATCATATTGCAGGGGTATGACATAGTGTTCGCGGAAACCCGCGGACATATTGCAGGGGTATGACATAGTGCTCGCGGAAACCTGCGGACATATTGCAGGGGTATGACATAGTGCTCGCGGAAACCCGCGGACATATTGCAGGGGTATGACATAGTGTTCGCGGAAACCCGCGGACATATTGCAGGGGTATGACATAGTGTTCGCGGAAACCCGCGGACATATTGCAGGGGTACGACATAGTGTTCGCGGAAACTTGCGAGCATATTTCTAAATTTGACAAAAAACCAAAAGCCGCATTTAGCGCCATTTTCAGAGCGGTCAAAATAAAAACAGTCACTTGAAGAACAATATTTATACATATATAAAAATTTGCATCTTTGTCCTAAATATTTGCTCGTTTACCAAGTTTTTTCTCATATTTGGCGTTATACATATTACGCATGCTCTTATTATTCATTAATAAATAAATGCCTTATGAAAAAACTAATTTTCTTCGCAATTGTATCTTATTTGGTATTCACTTCCTGCACTCACCATTGTGCAGATTTCAATGCCGACATCCTCAGTTGGATGCCCTATAAAGTGAACGACACCATTTCTTTAAAAAAGAACAATCAAATTATTAAATTTGTTGTCACCAACACATTTATCAACCACACAGATAAATATTCCAAATCCTCCATGCGCAAATGCGGAGAATGTGACAATTATTTTGGACTTGAAGCGGGTGATGCTAACACCTATATTTATTATGAGTCCTTCAGTGACCAAGACATCTCCCAATTATCTTTCAAAATTAAAGATAATGACATGTCGGCAAACACTTATGATGGATTGAAAAACAAAACGCTGTTAAGCTCCATAACTATTGATACTGTTACGTATCAGGATGTGTTAGTCCTGTCGGGCGATGCTATCCTGCCCAACAATATTTGGAAAGTAGTTCTTGCTAAAAACAAAGGAGTTGTTGCCGCATACTATGGCGATTCGATAATGATCACACAGAAAAACATGATTAAATCAACAAGTGTGGAGGACTATAATTTGGTGAATGTTGATAATTGCAAGTAGTTAGAATAGAAAAATTAGCGTTCGGCTTGTTGTTATAATTCCACACAAAAACAATTTAGCAATATAACATTAAACAATAATCCCTTACTCTATCTTTCCCCCATCATAACTAATCTCCATGCCATCTTCAAAACGAATGGTAATTATTTTCAAACCTTCATAGTCATAAATTGTCCAATCGCCTTCTTTTTGTCCCATAATATATTTTCCTTTTTCGCGCACTTTGCCATTGTCCCAATAGGTGATATATTCTCCATTTAGGTTGCCTTCGGTGTAACTACACGAAAAATTCACCTCGCCCGTGGAGAAATAATATTTCCATTCGCCTTCGCGCAAACCTTCCTGATAGGAGCCTACTTCCTTTTCGTCGCCCACTTGATAGGTCCACGGTCCGTCTTGTTTGCCTTCCACATATTCCCCTTCGAGAATCACGTTGCCCGAATCGGAAACTTCTTTATAATGTCCGTTTAAAACGCCCTTGGTGAGGTTATCTTCCTTGCGCAAATTTCCCGATTCGAAATACCATTTCCATTTGCCATCGGGTTTGCCATTGGTGGCATAGATACCCGTTTGCTCCACTTTGCCGTCTTTATAATAAAATTTCCAAGCACCCTGCCGCAAACCGTTTTTATACTCTCCTTCGGCTTCTTTTTCGCTCGATTCATAAAACTCTTTCCATAAGCCCTGACGCAAGCCTTTTTCATCAACAATACCTTCGCCCACGATGATACCATTTTTGTAAACATAGGATTTCACCACTTGCCCTTCAGGCGAAAACTCGCGCCGTATGCCTTCGGGAATATCTTCTTTATAACTTTGTTGAATCTTCACCTTACCATTTTTGTAATAATCGGTTTTAACGGTCAAGGTCTGCAATTCGGGAGCGTCATCTATCAAAATATCATTCTCATATTTCAAGATGGAAGTTAGATTGCCTTTGTTATCATATTCTTTGAAGTAGCCATCTTTTTTTCCATAGTTATAGACGCCTTCCGATTTTATTCTCTCATTTCCATAAAATGTCTTCCAAACCCCATGCTCCAAACCATCGCGAAAACGATTTATCTTTTCGGTGTTGATGACATAGCCGCGTTTGTAATCTATCAAAGTGGTGATGCTGCCATCAGGCGAATATTCTATGCCCAATCCTTCTTCTCTACCATTGATGAAATTTACTTTTGATTTAATTTTTCCATTGGGATACAGATGATAGCTCGTGCTGTCTTTCACATCGTTTTTAAAATACTCTTCTATGGTTTCTGTCTTCAAATAGGTAGTCCGAAAACCATTCTTCTTGCCCAATTTATAGTTGATACATAGATTCAATTTTCCCGAATCGCTATAAAACTTCCAAGTGGAATCTAATTCAAAATTTTTTCGAAACCCTTCTGATTTGATGACGCCATTTTCAAAATAGGTTTTCCAATAGCCGTTGGGTTTTCCATCTTTCATGGTGCCTTCGCTTGATATTTTTCCCGAAGGATAATAAAACGTGTTGTAGCCATTTTTTGTGATGGTGTCTTGAGCAAAGCTGCCAAAACTTAGAAACAAGATAAAAATCAGGAAGACATTTTTTTTCATAGCGCAGCTATCGTTATTTTTTCTTATTATTTGATATTTCCAACATCCGCAGAATCGGAATTTTGCCTTTTTCGATGATATGCAAAGGTAAGATAATTTCGGGAGTTTCGTTTTCTAAACATGCTAATAACTTTTCGAGGGTATTCAATTTCATGTATTCGCAATCGTTACAACTACAGGTTTCATCGTTAGAGGCTATGATAAATTCTTTTTCGGGCGCCGCTTTTTTCATTTGATGAACGATACCTGTCTCGGTGGCGACGATATATTTCTTAGCATTATCCTGAACAATAAATTTCATCATCGCAGCCGTGGAACCAACAAAATCGGCTATTTCCAAAATGGTAGCTTTACATTCGGGATGCGCAATGAGTTTAGCTTCGGGATGAGCAAGTTTCAAATGTATGATAGCTTCTTGATTGAGCATGTCATGAACCTTGCAGCTTCCATCCCACAACAGCATATTTCTGCCCGAAATTTTGTTGATATATCCACCTAAATTCTTATCGGGCGCAAAAATCAAAGGCTGATTTTCAGGAAATGAATTCACGATGTCAACGGCATTTCCCGAAGTGCAAATAACATCCGACAAAGTTTTCACCTCAGCAGAGCAGTTGATATACGAAATAACTTTATGGTCTGGATATTTTTCTTTAAAAGCTTTAAAATCTTCAAATTTACACGAATCGGCTAAAGAACATCCGGCATTTATGTCAGGTAATAAAACTTTTTTGTCAGGATTTATTATCTTTGCAGTTTCTGCCATAAAATGAACGCCGGCAAACACGATGATATCAGCATCGGTCGCTGCAGCTTTTTGGGAAAGACCTAAACTGTCTTCAACAAAATCGGCGATATCTTGTATGGCAGGGATTTGATAAAAATGAGCCAATATAACAGCGTTTTTTTGTTTTTTAAGTTGCAGAATTTTGTCTTGAATTGTCATGTGAAACGTAATTTTTATGCAATGATACGAAGATTTTTTTATACCTTATTTATTTATCTTAATAATATATATTTTTATAAAAATAATTATTCTTCTTACTATAGAGTTGTTAGTACTGTTAGAAAGTCGCTGAAAAAAACTTGCAAAAACCACTTATTAAAAATTACTAACAAAAATGCAAGAGTTATTAGAACGTAAAATTGTAAAAATTAATATACTAAAAATTTATCAACAATGATGTGAAAATGTCTGTAGGTGAAAAATTTTATTTAATTTTACCTTGAAAACTTGTTGACAATTTTTGGTAAGTTTTTGAGGAGCGAACTTATCAAAAGATAAACCAACTTATCAAAGGTTTTGAACATTTGAATTGTTGAAAAAATAAAAGCTTGGCTTTGAAAAAAGTATAAAAAAAACGTTCTAAAAGAGGGTTAAAAATCAAGAGTATAAAAATAAATAAACAAATAAGTTACTAACAATCGCAAATTAATGGAAACAATAGGAATTGGATGTGATCATGCAGGCTACGATTTGAAAGAAATCATGAAACACTATTTGGAATCAAAAGGCTATAATGTAAAGGATTACGGAACATCGAGTAACCAAAGTGTGGATTATCCCGATTTTATTCATCCATTGGCTTCCGATATTGATAAAGGAGTTTATCAAAGAGGTATTATTATATGCGGCAGCGGAAATGGCGTTTCGATGACGGCAAATAAGTATATGAATGTTCGGGCTGCCTTATGTTGGAAGGCGGAAATTGCCGAAATGGCGCGCTTGCATAATGATGCCAACATTCTATCTCTTCCTGCACGTTATATAACTGTTGATGAAGCAAAGCAAATTGTAGATATATTTCTCCACACCGCTTTCGAAGGCGGACGACATAAAGTTAGAGTTCAAAAGATAAAAAACATTATTGTATAAGATATGAGCGACAAACAAAAAGAATTTTCACGGAAAGCCGAAAACAAAGCGTTCGACAAAACGCATCGGAAGATTTTAAATTTCAATATTGGTAAATACGACGCTGCCGTGCTTCGCGGCAAAGAACAATTCGCAAATCTGCCCTTGGCGAAGCAGCGCATATCGGTGATAAAACATCGTGCGGTGAACGATATGGAAGATTATTTGAAAGAGTTTGAATATAATTTCACCAAAAACGGCGGCAAGGTGATTTGGGCACAAAATGCTCAGGTTGCCATCGAAGAAATTGTGAAGATATGTGTGAAAGCCGAAGCCACCAAGATAGTGAAGTCAAAATCTATGGCAACGGAGGAGCTCGATTTTAATGAGGAATTGGAAAAACATCACATAGAATCGGTGGAAACAGATTTGGGCGAATATATAGTGCAGATTGCCGGCGAAAAACCCTATCATATCATCACCCCGGCGATGCACAAATCGAAAGAGGATGTGGCAAAGCTTTTCAATGAGAAGTTTAATTTGCCTATTGAAAGCACTCCCGAACAAATCACGGCTTTTGTGCGCGAACTGTTGCGCGATAAGTTTGTCAATGCTGAAATAGGTGTTTCGGGTGTCAATTTTATTTTGCCCGATGTGGGCGCAATTGCGCTGACGGAAAACGAAGGCAATGCCCTGATGTCGGTTTCTTTCCCCAAGATACATATCGCGATAGCAGGTATTGACAAAATCATTCCTTCGATGAAAGATTTGGGATTGATTTGGCCCGTGTTGGCAGCTCATGGCACAGGGCAGAACATTACCGTGTATAATTCCATCCTTTCCGGTCCGCGCCAAGAAGGCGAAACAGACGGACCCGAAGAGATGTATGTGGTGTTGTTAGACAACGGACGCTCCAACCTGTTGGCACAAAAAGACCAAAAGGTGGCGTTCACGTGCATACGCTGCGGCGCTTGTTTGAATGCCTGCCCTGTGTATAAAAACATTGGTGGACACACCTACGACGTGGTATATACCGGTCCTATCGGCTCAGTGGTTACGCCTCACATCAGCGGTATGAAAGAATACAAACATTTGAGTTTCGCCTCATCGCTCTGCGGAAAATGTACGGAAGTGTGTCCGGCAGGCATTAAATTGCATAAACTATTGCTCTATAACCGACGCGACGTGGTGGAACAACATCTATCGCGCTACATGGATAGAATTGTGATGTATGGTTGGAAAAAAGCCATGCTCAACCGTTGGATACTCGACAAACCCAGCGCGAAAATGAAGAACTCGGTCATCCGTTTGTTTTTCCGCAAAGCTTGGGGTCCGCGCCGCGATGTGCCTGTGGTGCAACCCAAATCGTTTAATCAGATGTGGAATGAAATGAAGGGCATAAAATAACCCCGAATGAAAAAGATTTTGGCTTTCGATTGTGATCTGACGGAGGATTATAGTGCCATTGCGCTCAGCACTCATCTGAAAGATTACAAACTTTGTTGGAATCTGAATACGGTTTTAGATATCAATCTGCAAAAAAATACCAATTTCGTTTCCTCCAAAAAGAAACCAAACCTCGAAGAATATTCTTTTTTTTATCATGAGGATAAAGAACAGAGAAGCGTTCTCTGTCTATTGGCAAACAAAAAAAACAATGTGTTGCTGTTGGATAAAATGCCCGAGACTGACTTTCTGCTGCTGATAAAAGGCAAGATGAGTGCCGATAAAATCAAAGCGATGATAAAAACCATCCGCAGCATCACCAACATATTGACCGCTTTTGTCATCAACATGGCAAAATATAGCGAAATGAATAGCTTGCTGAGCGATTTGGAACTACATTGCATTCAGGTGTTGCCGAAAGAGGAAAAGAGGCGGGGGAAGGAAGGGGTTTAGTTTTTTTTGTGGAAAACAATTTTAAGGTCCAACCAACAGCAGGTATAGATGATGATGGTATATTCATAAATACATCCGAAATCGTACTTGAAATGGTCTTGCTGATCGAAACCCTCCAATGCAGTTGTATATGCCCATCCCTGCCGAGGGTGATGCACTAATACAGTTGTCGGGGATAGTTCCGCACGAGCGGAATGCTCCAATACAGTTGTCGGGGATAGTTCCGCACAAGCGGAATGCTCCAATACAGTTGTCGGGGATAGTTTCGCACGAGCGGAATGCCCCAATACAGTTGTATAGGATAGTTTCGCACGAGCGGAATGCTCCAAGTACGATTTCAACCCTCATTTCCATTAGCAACTCCAAGCCTATAAGCCATTTACATTTATTTAGATAAAATCTCCTAAAAATAAATATCTCAAATCTGCCTGCAGGAGTTTATATCATTAAAATTCTTCCCGATAAAAGCAGGTTTCGGCAGAAGGTTATTAAAGAATAAAGATTAATAACTAAAGAAAATTTAGTACTTTTGCAATACATTTAAGCAAGCAAAGCATGAATACACAACAAATGAATCGGAACAGTCCCCTTATGATAACCATAAAACAATTGGTGCATAATGTAGCACCCAATGCTAAAGTGATAGTGTATGGTTCGTATGCGCGTGGGGAACAAACAAGCAATTCGGATGTAGATCTGTTGATATTGCTCGATAAAAATATCGTAACGTTTAAGGAGGAACAACAAATTAAGTCGCCTTTATATGATTTAGAATTTGAAACGGGACAGATTATTAGTCCGCTTATATTATCTCAAATTGCTTGGGAACAAAGGCACCGTATCACCCCGTTTTATGATAATGTTTCTAAAGAAGGAATAGAATTATGAACTCTGACGACATAAAAGAACTAGTTGCATATCGTCTCCAACGGTCGAAAGAGACCAAAGCCGAAGTGCCGACTTTAATAAAACTTGGATATTATAACACGGCGGTCAACAGAATTTATTATGCCTGTTTTTATGCCGTAAATGCTTTATTACTGAAAGATGGAATAGCAGCCAAAAGGCACGATGGAGTGCGACAAATGTTAGGATTACACTACGTTAAAACAGGTATGATACCCAAAGAGCTTGCCAAGTATTATACAGATTTATTTGATAGGCGCCAAACGGGGGATTATGATGATTTCCTTGACTATGACAAAGAAACGGTTGAAGAATTGTATAAACCCGCCAATGATTTTATCAAGGCGATTGAAGACATAATCTCTACTAAAATGTAAAAAGAAAACCACCGACCTCCAGATTAAAAACCTGCAAATCGGTGGCTATTGTAGGGGCAGAAAATCTTCTGCCCCTACAGGTTTTTTATCCTATATCTCCCAAGTGTCGCCGCTATTAAGCAAATCGTCCACGTTGCGGATTTTGGTGTTTTCTTTGGCGTTCTTAATTTGTTCTTCTACCATATCGTCGTAGGTAGAATACATTGCTGAACGGATGACGCCCATAGCCACAGGAAAATGTGGTAAGGACATTTTGGCTAACATCAGATGCATGGATGGGTCTTGTGAATATTGATCGTGAATCAACAGATCTTCTTCGGTAACGCCATTTTCGCCGATAGTTACTACTTCCAAACCGCCCTGAGCTAAACGCAAACCTTTTTCACGGTTCTTGCCAAAAATCATGGCTTCGTTGTTTTTTAGATAGATTTGGTTGTCGTCTCGGAGGTCTTTTGAAGTGATTTGGGTGTGGGCAGCGTCGTTATAAATCACGCAATTCTCCAAGATTTCAATCACTGAAGTGCCGTCGTGGCGTGCTGCTTCGAGCATCACTTCGGTCATAATTTTCACGTTGGTGTCCACCGCTCTTGCAAAGAATGTGCCTTGGGCACCCAAGACCAATTCGCCAGGGTTAAAAGGATGTTCAATGGTTCCTTGTGGAGATGTTTTGGTGACGCTGCCTATGGGCGAGGTGGGCGAATATTGTCCTTTGGTCAATCCATAAATCTGATTGTTGAAGAGCATGATGTTCACATCCACATTGCGACGTATGGTATGTATGAAATGGTTTCCGCCAATAGCCATGGAGTCGCCATCGCCTGTAGCTATCCAAACGCTCAGATGTGGATTGGACACTTTTACACCCGTAGCAATAGCATTTGCACGACCATGGATGCCATGAAAGCCATAGGTGTTAACATAATAAGGAAAGCGCGATGAGCAGCCGATACCGGACACCATGCAGAAGTTTTCTTTGCGATATCCAATTTTAGGAAACACGTTGGCAACCGAAGCCAAAATAGCATGACCACCACAACCCGGGCACCATTTGACCATTTGGTCGCTTACGAAATCAGTTTTTGTTAAAGGAACCCTTGAACGTTCTACTGTTAAATTTTCTTCCATATCTTATATCTCCTTTAAAATTTGATTAAACTTATCTGACAATTCAGAAACATTGAAAGGCAAGCCCTGAACTTTGTTATATTGTGTGTAGTTATATTTCGGGAAATTTATTTTCAGATATTGAACAAATTGACCGGAATTGAGTTCGCACACTACTATTTGTTTGTATTTGCTTAGAATTTCTTCAGTGTTTTTAGGCAATGGCATGATATATTTGAAATGACAATGAGAGATTTTCTTTCCTTCATTAATCAAATCTTCTACAGCTGTGTGAACAGCGCCATAAGTGCCGCCCCAACTAACGACTAACAAATCGCCTTCAGCAGCACCTGTCACTTCTTGCAAAGGAAGGGTGTCGGCAACTTTCATCACTTTGTTGTAGCGCAAATCGGTCATCAATTGATGATTTGCAGGATCCATGCTTACGTTGCCAATGCCGTTTTCTTTTTCCAAACCTCCTACCCTATGGCGCAAACCTTCGGTTCCGGGCAATGCCCATTTGCGTACCAAGGTATTTGGGTCTCTTTTGAAAGGTTGAAAGTCTTTATCGTTAGCTTCAGCAATGGGAGGTGTGATGGAAGCAAGGCTAGCAGTTTTAGGAATACGGAAAAGTTCGGAGCCCTGACCGATATAACCATCGGTGAGTAATATGACGGGCGTCATGTGTTCCATAGATATTTTTGCCGATTCATAAGCAGCGTAAAAACAATCGGAAGGAGAAGCCGCAGCCATAACCACTAATGGACATTCGCCATTGCGACCATACAATGCTTGCATCAAATCGGATTGCTCTGATTTGGTAGGCAATCCTGTGGAAGGTCCACCGCGTTGCACGTTGACAATAACCAAAGGCAATTCGGTGATAACAGCCAATCCCATTGCTTCACTTTTCAGCGATAAACCGGGACCGGAAGTGGTGGTGAGAGCCATAGAGCCCGCATAACTTGCACCGATAGCCGAACAAATACCGGCAATCTCGTCTTCTGCTTGAAATACTTTTGCTCCTAAGTTTTTGTATTTCGATAATTCCATCAATATCTCGGTTGCAGGGGTGATAGGATATGAACCTAAAAACAATGGTCTGCCCGAACGTTCGGCAGCCGCTAGGAAGCCCCAAGCAGTTGCGATGTTACCTGAAATGTTGCGATAGCGACCTTTATCTAATGCAGCAGCAGGAACATTATAAGTGATGCTCATGGCTTCCACAGTTTCGGCATAGTTATAACCAGCCATTAAAGCCAATTTGTTAGCTTCAACAATAATAGGTTTCTTTTTAAATTTCTTGGCAAAGAAATCGAAAGCTTTATCTTGTTTCCAATTAAACATGAAATACATCATACCCAAAGCAAACATATTTCTTGATTTTTCGGCAGTTTTGTTGTCGAGATTCAAAGATGCCAAGGCTTCTTTGGTCAAGGTGGTGATAGGCGCTTGGATGACGTTATAATCGCTCAAACTTCCATCTTCAAGAGGATTCACCGTGTAACCCGATTTTTCGAATACCTTATCATTATAAGTATCATAATCGGTGATAATGGTTGCACCTTTTTTTGCCCATTTTAAATTTGATTTCAAAGAGGCAGGGTTCATTGCTACTAACACATCACACATATCGCCGGAGCTATAAACACGTTTGTGCCCAATATGAACCTGAAAGCCCGAAACACCGGCTATGGTATTGATTGGTCCACGAATTTCCGCCGGATAGTCGGGGAAGTTAGCTAAATCGTTGCCTTCGAGGGCAGCGGTATCAGAAAAAAGGTTGCCTGTAAGTTGCATGCCATCACCAGAATCGCCCACAAATTTTACAACAACGTCTTCTTTCGTTATCACATCATTTTTCTTTTTTGTCATGGTTTTAAAAAATTTTTGCAAAGGTATAAGTTTTATATTTAATGGAGGGATTTTTTCAAGTTTATTTATAAAAAAAGGGCTATGAAATTTATCATAGCCCCTTTTTAGTAATAAAATTAGAGATTAATTTTTATCCCAGAAAAGCTTGGTTGCAACGTCATCACCACCAATTGCAGAAGCTGCAGCTGAGCGATTAGCTCCATTCAAAGTTTGTTCTTCAATAGGATAGGTATATCTAACAGGAATGTCGGATACTGCGTCAGCAGGAGCAACAAGAGCAGGAAAATCAAGTTTACGCCATGAGGTCCATGCTTCGAAACCACGATTGTATAAAGCCAACCATTTTTGTTCGCCGATACATTGTTTGTAGTTTGCCGCAGCATAAGCAACTGCCGGGTTCGCCAAATAGGTGGTAGCATCAGCTGATGTACCTCCCCAATAGGTGATAGAAGCTGTGATAGCATCGTCATAATGAGTTGCTGCAGTTCCACCAACAGAATAACCTACTGCGGCAGCTTCTGCTAATAAAAATTCTACTTCGGAATAGTCCATAATCATACCTTCAAAAGTAGGAGTTTGAATCAGGTCAGCAACGTGAGAATATGAATTGTAAGCATTAGTCATGCCGTTTTCGCCACCAACATAAGCACCACCAATCTGTGTAAAATAGAATGGAAGTCTTGGATCGCTTAAAGTATTCATCCTGTCAACGATAACACTAGTGGGAATAAAATCGTGTCTGCCACTAGCTACTAAATCATTATAAACAGGATTTGTGTTGGGTTGAGCAGCCAAATAAACCAAACGTGCGTTGTCGCCATTCGAAGTAAAAACTCCACCTGCAACAGCATCTTCAACGGTGGTTTGTGCGAAAGCGCTTTGTGAAGGGATGTCTGATAAAAGCAGTCCCATTCTAAGTTTTAATGAATTCGCAAATTTAAGCCATAAAGCGACATCACCTTGATACATATTGTCGGCATCGCCAAAGCTTCCATTGGTAGGATCCATGTCGGCTATAGCAACATTAAGACGAGCAATCAAATCTTTGTAGATGGTTAGTCCGTCATCATATTTAGGCAATGGTGTAGCAATGTCGAGAGCTTCTGTATAAGGAACATCTCCAAAGGTTTCCACTAGGACGCTCCATGTATAAACACTCATAACTTCAACAATTGCTAAACGATTCTTTTTTACATTGGGACTTGGATCGGCACCATAAGATGTTTCGGTAATAATTCTAGAAGATTCTTTAAAATCTTTTAAAACATCACGGTAAAGAACATCCCAATGATTGTCGGGAATGGTACGGGTAGTTAAATCATAATTGCTTTCATCTAAATACGTAGTTTCTGTCCAATACTGAACAAACAGCCTGTAAACATTTTCGTTCACATTTGTGCTAACCATTTGGTCGAATAGGTTTTTCTGAGCTCCTGTAAATAGCGATTCGCCAGTTACGTTTGTGGGATCTTTGGTGTTTTCATTTAAGTCTCCTAGTTTTTTGCAAGCAGAAAACATTAGAAGAGCCAACAATAAGATTACTATTTTTTTCATAGTTTTAAAAATTAGAAGGTGAATTTAACATTAAGACTGAAATCGCGAGTTGATGGTAATGAACCAACAGAATATCCTTGTATGTTACCGGCACCTAAGCCTGATTCGGGGTCAGCATACGGTAAATTTTTGAAGATAATCCATGGATTAGAAGCAACAGCTGCAACGGTGAATCCGCTGATGAAGCATTTTTTAAACACTTTGCTTGGCAATGAATACGCTAAAGAAACTTCTCTGAGTTTTACGAAAGTTGCATCATAAATGAAAGCTTTATCAGGATTTCTAGCATAACCAAATGCTCCATAACTGCCGGCATTTATTCTAGTAACGTTTGGAGTGGATGATCCGTCAGGAAGAATGTTTACACCTTCGTTGATAAAACCACCACTTGTGGACGCGTAACCTTGTGAATGGTCAGCAGGATTCACCCATACGATTGGGTCGCGAACTGCATTTCCCAAGTCGTTGGTGTAAGCAGTTTCGGGATATATACCTGTTGCAAGTCCGTAATACATATCTAAAGAGAATATATCGCCACCTTTTTGTACATCAATCAAGAAGCTTAGATTCCAATTGCCCAATGTAAACGAGTTAGAAATACCACCGGTCCAATCAGGATTTACGTTGCCAATAATATTATCAGAAGTACCTGTTTTTAAATATCTGCCGTTTGCAGCATTCACAACTCTGTTGTTGTCTTTATCATAAATAAAATCTGTACCGTAAATAACGCCATAAGGTTGACCAACTTGTGCATTAAGCGTAACGCCACCTTGGAAAGAACCTAATTGGAGATTATCAACACCTTCGAGTAAGGAAATAACTTTGTTGTAGTTTTTTGCCCAGTTTACAGTGATGTCCCATTTGAATTTTTTGCATTTAACAGGAGTGGCATTCAAAGCAACTTCGATACCTGAGTTTTGGATTTCACCTGCATTAATCATTTTGAAGGTATAACCTGTGGCTACAGATACTGCTAGAGGCAAAATTTGGTTTTTGGTGTTGGTTTTGTAAACGGCTAGATCAAAACCGATTCTTCTTCCAAAGAAATACATTTCGAGACCACCTTCGATGCTGCTTGTTTTTTCAGGTACTAATTCTGAATTTTTCTTGGTACCAGCTACTGATGTTATCGGAGATCCCATTGGGGTTATGATGTTATAATTGTCAGCCAATTGATCGAAGCTTGCGCTGTTGCCAACCATAGCATAGTTCAAACGAACTTTTCCGAAAGATAACCATTTTGAATCTGGCAAAAGGTGTGAAAATACCCAACTACCGGCTACTGATGGATAAAAATAAGAGTTTTTATCTTTTGGTAAAGTGGATGATTGATCTCTACGTAATGTTACGTCTAAATAAAGCATGCTTTTGTATCCTAAGGAAACGCTTCCATAAATACCATTAACGCCTACTTTAGATGCCAATTCTTTTGACAATGGCAATGGACCTATACTGTTTTGAAGTGAATATAATTCAGGAACAGCTAATCCACCATTGGTAGAAGAAATGATACGACTGAAATTGGTTCTTCTGATATTTAATCCTAAAACACCTTTTATATTAAAGTTCTTCGAAAAATCATGATGGAAATTGCCCATGAGGTCATAGTTATATTCGCTGAAAGTAATATCTCTTCTCATATAACCGGAACCTTGTTCGCTACGACCGATGCTACCATCAGAACCGGTACCGATTCCAAAAGGTGTGGCGATGCTTCCAACAGCTCTGCGTTCTTCTTGCAATTCATTATAGGAATCGGCAGAGAAACGACCAAAAATATCAAACCAATTGGTTACTTTATAATTTACGGACATATATCCTACGAAACGATTTCTGTTGTCGCTTTCATAGTTCTTGTAACGTGTCCAATAAGGATTATCCCAATAAATTGGTTTTGCATCTGTTGGATCTGCATAGTTCCAAGTGATGTTTCTTCCGGTAAGATCATACATGTCTTTTTGTTGTTGATAGTCCACATTGGTTTCCATCCATTGGCGGAAGGAGGTCATGATGTTGTCGCTATAACCGGTTGAGTTACGTCCTAAGCCTTTGGTGGTGCTAAAATTACCCGAACCCGATACGGTTAAGCGGTCATTTACGTTCCAAGTTCCATTTAATAAGATATTGTTCTTATTTAATTTGCTGTTTGGAAGCAATCCTTTTTGGGTGAAATTAGTATAAGATAAACGATACGAACCTTTGGCGCCTGAATTATCTATAGCCACAGAATTTGTAAATGTAACCGGTTTTTGGAAAAAGGTAACAGGTCCGTTTTCGGCGGCAACCCAAGGTGTTGCTTTTAAATAATTGGGTGATTCTGGATCAACGGCATCCCATTGGTAAACCATAAGATCAGGATTAAAAGCAGGTCCATAAGAGGCATCATCAATAACGTTTGACCATTGCTCCATAATTCCATCATGATTAAGATCTGCTTCTGTCCAATAAAGTCCGTAACCTGCACCATATTGTTTTTGGTAGGTTGGGAATGTGCTTTTGTCAACCCATCCCACGGTAACACCGGAATTTAAGGTAACGCCACAGAATTTCTTTTTGCCTTCGGTTGTGCTTACAGTTGGGGCACCTTTTTTGGTTGTTATCATGATAACACCACCAGCAGCACGCGAACCATAAAGAGCTGTTGCAGCCGAGCCTTTCAATACGTTGATAGATTCAATGTCATCAGGGTTGATGTCGGAGGCAGCATTTCCATAATCGTATCCAATTCCGCCTTGTGATTGTCCCGAAGAGTTGTAGGTGCTGTTGTTTACAGGAACACCATCAACAACAAACAGAACCTGATTGTCGCCGGTTAATGATTTGCTACCACGCAAAAGCACGTTGGTTGAACCGCCCATGTTGGTAGTTTTTTTAACTTGAACTCCGGAAACTTTTCCTGATAAGGCATTGATGAAGTTGTCGGTTTTGATAGTCGAAACTTGATCGCCTTTGATTTCTTGTGTGGAATAACCCAAAGATTTCTTTTCTCTTGAAATACCTAGAGCGGTTACAACCACTCCTTCGATGTTCATAACGTCGGTTTCCAATACAATGTCGATTGTTGTTTTTCCACCGAGTGTTACTTCTTGCGGTTTCATCCCAACGAAAGATACAACGAGAACGTCGTATTTAGCCGGAACGGAGAGGGTGAATTTCCCATTGGCATCGGTAACAGTTCCAATGGTTGTGCTTTTGACTACAACAGTTACGCCGGGTAAGGTGGTGCCATCGTCTTTGCTGGTCACCGTGCCCGTAACAGTTTTCTGTTGTGCAAAAGCCATCTGTAATCCTGAAAATAGCAGAACTACGCATAGAAATGTAAATTTTCTCATAAGCTTTGTTTTTTGGTTAGTGTTTGGTTAGTGTTTGTTTTAATTGATTTTTCTTGTGTTTTTTGTTTTTGATACGTTTTTTACTACATAATTGACGAGATTAATTAATACTAAATTTAGTTATAAGCCTTGTCGTTGGGGGCGTTCAGGTAAAAATGACGTCGCTAACGAAATGCAAATTTAAGCAATATGAACACGTAATGCTATATGTTTTACGGATTTTTATTAAAAAAGTTTTGAACACCCTCTAAATGTCTCAAAAATAACATGAATTTTTCAGGAATCTGTTGCTAAAATTTGTTCGGATTATAGGTCTATATTGTTGAAAACGTGTTGAAAAATATTTTTTTATTTCCCGAGAAAAATATTTTGCCAATAGAAAAATACTTCGTAATTTTGCGCGGTGATATATATCATATAATATTATTAATTAAAAAAAGAAAGGAGACAAAAAAACTATGGGAAACGTTTCTGGAGTAGTTACTCCAACAAACAAAACAAATTTTGAAGAAGCGGTTGCAGCCGCTGCGGCAGAATTGCCATTTTTGAAAAGCGCCACTAAGAAGGAACGTATGGAGCTAGTGAAAATGGGTTTAAAAAACACAGGCTTTGTCAATGCTGTTTACACTGGCATTGGTGCTCACTTGGGCATATTGCCTTCGGATTTTAATATGGCAGCATTCACCGAAGACATCAAGTTGAAACAAGAGTTGCCATATCTCAAACAACTCTTGGTAGGGTTGGTTGAAAAAATGGACGATACCGATTTGTTGTTGGGCAACGACTTGATGGTAGCGGCTCTTTATGTTTATTCATTGATGAAGGTAGCAGCAAAAAATAATGCTGAAATCAAAACATTGGTGGATGAAATTGCAGAAAATTGGATAAACTCAGGCAAAAAGAAAGCAAACACCGTTTTCTCGATTGCTTCTAGCAGCACGATCACCGTTGCTAATGTTGTTGCTTCTAAGTCATTTTTGAACAACGGAATCACGCTATTAAAATTAAAAGTAGGCGCTGATCTTGTTTCAAAATTTCCTTTAGCAGATCCTATTACCGTTGACCCGGGGAATTCAGTAAAAATTCCTAAGGGTTGGACGATTATTGAAGTTACGAATCTTAGCGGAACGGCGGCAGGTAGCTTTTCCATTAAGATTAAGTAAATACGTGAGGTTATTTTAATCTTTAGTGGCAAATTCGCATCCTTTGGGTGCGAATTTGTTATTTTATGGAGTTCCTTTTAGGAAATATTGGAACTATATAGGTGCATTGCCGGAGCAATATAAGTGCATTGCCGGAGCTATATAGGTGCATCGTTGGAGCTATATAGGTTCATCGCCGGAGCTTTATAGGTGCCTCGTCGGAGCTATATAGGTTCATCGTCGGAGCTATATAGGTGCATCTTTGGAGCTGTATAGGTGCATTGTCGGAGCTATATAGGTTCATCGTCGGAGCTATATAGGTGCATCTTTGGAGTTATATAGGTGCATCGTTGGAGCTATATAGGTTAATCGCCGGAGCTTTATAGGTGCCTCGTCGGAGCTATATAGGTTCATCGTCGGAGCTGTATAGGTGGATCTTTGGAGTTATAAAGGTGCATCTTTGGAGTTATATAGGTGCATCGTCGGTGCTATATAGGTTCATCGTCGGAGCTACATAGGTGTGTCGTTGGAGCTCTATAGGTGCATCGCCGGAGCTATATAGGTGTGTCGTCGGAGCTACATAGGTCTATCATCGGAGCTATGTAGATGATAAATTAGATTAGGTGGGGACTTCATTTGTCTTCGAAGTAATATAGTGGGAAAAATTCCTGCCTCTACCTATTATATATATAAACCGCAATACCTACCCTCTTCCAATTAATTTCAGAAAAAAGAATTTGCAATGACGCCGATTTTTTGTAATTTTGCAATCAACCTAAAATATTGTAAGGGGAAGTTCGTTTAAATACAAAAAAATACGTGGCAGAACACAACAACATATTGATTGAGAAACTAGATGGTTTCATAAAAAAATATTACAAAAACCAATTGCTGAAGGGGCTGATACTTTTCGTATCGTTTCTATTGGCAATGTTTTTGGTGGTATCGCTGCTCGAATATTTCGCCTATTTCAACACGGTGGTGCGCACCGCCTTGTTTTATACCTATATTGTGGCAAACGCTGTGGTGCTGTGGCGCTTCATTGTGATACCGATTTTCCATCTCTATAAAATAGGAAAAACCATCTCCTACGAGCAAGCCGCCAACATCATCGGCAAATTTTTCCCCGAGATAAACGACAAACTCCTCAACACACTGCAACTGCAACGCCTTTCGATGCAAGAAACCTCAAGTTCCGAATTGTTAGAGGCAAGCATCCATCAAAAAATAAAGAAACTAAGCCCCATACCCTTTGTGGCTGCAGTTGATTTCAAAATCAACAGGAAATATCTAAAATTTTTGCTGCCTCCGGTCGCTGTGTTGGTGGTCATATTGATTGCTGCCCCCGCCATCGTCACCGAGTCGTCGAACAGAATCATCAACTACACCACCTTTTTTGAAAAACAAGCCCCCTTCAATTTCCAAATTCTCAACAAAAACCTAGAGGCAATTCAGCAACAAGATTTTCAACTCGATGTGAAGATGACCGGCAACGACATTCCGAATGAGATTTTTTTGGTGGCAAATCAAAATGAATTCAAGCTTACCAAAGAAAACATAGTGTTGTTTCATCATACCTTTAAAAATATACAGAAATCGCAAACTTTTTATCTGAAAGGAAATGGGTTCCGCTCCAAAGACTACACCATTTCGGTGATACCCAAACCGATTATTCTCGATTTTGAATTGCAGCTCAACTACCCCGCCTACACAGGCAAAAAAAGCGAAACCCTTGAAAATTCAGGCGACCTGACCGTTCCATGTGGAACCAATATCGCGTGGAAAATAAAAACTAAAGACACAAAAAAACTCTTTTTTCAATTTATTGATAAAGGATTTTTCTTGCAGCCGGGTTCCGAAAATCAGTTTGCTTACAATCAGCTTTTCTTCGTCACTCAAAACTATTCGGTGGCAACCTACAACGAGTTCATCAAAAATCCCGATTCATTGTCTTATTCCATAAATGTGATACCCGATGCCTATCCTTATATTGATTTGACGGAGTATCGCGATTCGCTTTACACGAGTCGCCTCTACTTTAAAGGGATGATTAAGGATGATTATGGTTTCAACAAACTATTGTTTAAATATCGGAAAACCAAAATTGATAAGGAAAGCGATGCGGAGCAAATGAAGAGTATTGCGATTACGAAAGGCATGAACCAACAGGACTTTTATTATTATTTTGATATAGCGGAATTGGGCGTTGAGGCGGGTGATGATATTGAATATTATTTTGAAGTATGGGATAATGATGCCATAAAGGGCAGCAAAGCTACGCGTTCGCAGAAAATGGTTTTTAAAGTTCCTACTTTGGATGAAATTCAAAAAGAAACCGAACAAAACAACGAAGACGTCAAGGATAAGATGGACCAAGCCATCAAAGATATCAGTCAATTGCAAAAGCAAATCGAGGAGATGAACAAGAAAATGTTGGACAAAAAAACCTTGAATTGGCAAGAACGCAAACAAATTGAAGACCTGCTCAACAAGCAACAGCAGATGCAAAAAAATGTGGAAGAATTGAAAAATCAGATACATCAAAACAACATCAAGGAGAAACAATTTAACACTGTTGACCAAAATATATTGGATAAAGAAAAGCAATTGGAAGATTTGTTTAACAAACTCATGACCGACGACATGAAGGATATGTTCAAGCAAATGCAAGAAATGATTGATAAGCTCGACAAGAACAAGGTGAACGATATGTTGGACAAAATGAAGCTCTCCAACAAAGATATTGAAAAGGAACTTGATCGCAACTTGGAACTATTCAAACAACTTGAGTTTGATAAAAAGATGACCGAAACGATAGATAAGCTTCAGAAACTTTCAGATCAACAGCAGAAGCTTTCGGAGCAGACCAAAGACGAAACCAATAAGCAAGAGGACTTGTTGGAGAAACAAAAGGAAGTCAACGATCAGTTTAACGATGTGAAAAAGGACATTGACAAACTCAACTCTCTCAACAAAGAACTTGAAGACAAAAAAAACTTAGAGAAAACGGAAGAAAAACAGGATGCCATTCAACAAGAGCTCAACAATAGTCAGAATAGCCTGCAAAACAACAAACGCAAAAACGCCTCAAAGTCGCAACTAAATGCATCGGAGCAGATGAAGCAGATGGCGGATGAGATGAAAAAGAATAAAGAAGAAATGGAGCAAGAAGCCGCAGAGGAAGACGAAAAGGCGCTGCGAGCCATTTTAGAAAACTTGGTGAATGTTTCGTTTGGACAGGAAGCGCTAATTGGCAAGCTTCAGACCACTAATGTTGCGGATCCAAAGTTCACCAATATTATGGATAAGCAAAAAGAGTTGAAGGATGATTTAAAAATGATTGAAGATTCCTTGCTTGCTTTGAGTAAACGACAGGTGGCAATTCAGCCAATTGTGAATCGAGAAATAACGCTGATAAACGACAATGTGGGCAAAAGCCTAGAGTATCTTCAGGATAGAAATGTATCTTATGCACAATCTACGCAACAGTATGTGATGACATCTGTAAACAATTTGGCATTGATTTTAGCTGAATCTTTGCAGCAAATGCAACAACAAATGCAATCGAAATCCTGCAAATCCGGTAAGAGTAGCAAGTGCAACAAACCGGGAAGTGGAAAGCCCTCGGCAGCCACCATGAAACAAATGCAGGAGAAATTGAACAAACAGATGGATGCATTAAAGAAGCAAATGGAAGATGGGAAAAAGAAAGGCGAAACAGGGAAAAAGGGCGAAAACGGACAGCAATCTACAAGTGAGCAATTAGCTCGCCTGGCTGCGCAACAGGAAGCCATTCGCCAAATGATGAAGCAATATGGCGACGAATTGAAAAAAGAAGGTGTTGGCAATGATGGAAAGGTGAGTGATATGATGAAACAAATGGAACAAACGGAAACAGATCTCGTGAATAAAATGCTGAATTCGGAAACTATGAAACGGCAGCAAGAAATTTTAACACGGCTGTTAGAGTCCGAAAAGGCTGAGAAAGAAAGAGAATTGGATGATAAAAGAGAATCAAATGAATCAAAAATCAAAAATTATAGTAACCCAAATCAATTTTTCGAGTATAAAAGATTAAAATCAAAAGAACTCGAATTGCTCAAAACAATACCCGTAACTTTAACCCCATTTTTTAAGTATAAAGCGAACGAGTACTTTTATAATTTTGCAGATTGATGAAAAAGCATACAATAAAAATAAAATCAGATTTACAAGAAATTCACGAAGTTGAAAAATTTGTGGAGGATATATGCGATTATTACAACATAAATAATTCGTATTTCGGAAACATTATTGTTGCAATCACTGAGGCTGTTGAGAATGCCATACAACATGGAAATAAAAATGACGCGGCAAAACGTGTAAGCATCCTATTTGATTCCACCAAAAAAGGAATTTCTTTTACCATAGAAGACGAAGGAACAGGCTTTGACTCAAGTATTATTCCTGACCCTACCAATATTGAATTTAAATTAGAGAAAAAAGGTACAGGTATCTTTTTAATGAAAACGCTCGCCGATGAAGTTTGTTTCAGCGAAAACGGACGAAAAGTCAAACTTATTTTTAATATTTCTTCAATCAACCCGGAGGTGTATATAACAAGAAAACAATATGTTGAAGAGTATTTAAAAAACAAAAAAGGTATATTCGAAAAGAACAAATAATATTAATGACTCTCAACAAAATAAACTTCTTTGCTCAAAACGTATCCCAACCTGTCAAAAAGAAAAAATTGATCCGTGCATGGCTTTTACTTTTACTACAAAAAGAAGTTGAATCCTTATCATCTGTCGAAATTAATCTTATTTTTTGTGATGATGAATACCTATACCAACTGAACACCAAATATTTAAAGCACACAACACTTACTGATATTATTACCTTTGATTATTCGGAAGACAATCATCTAAAAGCGGATGTGTTTATAAGCACTGAAAGAGTTAAAGAGAACGCGAAACTATTCTCACAAACCTTTACGGATGAGATTTCACGGGTCATGGCTCACGGACTATTGCATGTGTGTGGCTATAAAGACAAAACGGCGAAAACAAAAGCGATTATGACTGAAAAAGAGAATTTTTATTTGGATTTACTAAATGATTTTACAAACCAAAGCAATGCTTAAAATTGGTAAAGCAAATAATGTTTTTTCTCTAACGACTCTACTTCTACTTTTTTCTATACTCGTAGTATTGCGATTTATTTATCCTCCTACAAATGTTCTTTCTTGGGATGTTTTCGGTTATTATTTATATCTTCCTTCGAAATTTATTTACCATGACTTAGGGCTTTCGGACCAAACGTGGCTTAACAAACTGATAGCTCATTATAATTCTACTGCAACCTTGTATCAAGCCTATATAGGACCTACAGGGAAATGGGTAATGAAGTATTCTATGGGTATGGCGATTTTATATATGCCGTTTTTCTTTTTGTCACATGCGTTAGCCCCTATTTTGGGCTATCCTGCTGATGGATTTTCGCTGCCATATCAATATGGAATTGCTATTGGTGCCTTGATTTATACTTTTGTAGGGTTGGTGTTTTTTAGAAAGATTTTGTTGCATTATTTTAGTGACAAAACAGCAATGCTAGTCATGCTTCTCACAGTTTTGGGAACAAATTATTTGAATCAAGCTAGTGTAGGGAATCTTTTAAGCCATAATTTCCTTTTTTCTTTTGTTGCCGCACTTGTATGGTTTACCATTAAGTGGCATGAGAAGCAAAGACTTATTTACATGCTACTTATAGGCATGCTATCAGGGATAATAACCTTAGTTCGACCGAATGAGGGGGTATGTATCATAATTCCGTTTTTATGGGGTGTATTTAATAAGGAAACCTTGGTCGAAAAGCTAAAATTGATTTGGAAAAATAAATTACAAGTAAGCGTTGCAATACTTGCTTTTGTATTAGTACTTCTTCCCCAATTCTATTATTGGAAAAAATATACGGGCAGTTATATATTTTATAGCTATCCCAATCCTGGCGAAGGACTTGATTTGTTATCACCACACATTTCTAATTTCTTATTCAGTTTTAGGAAGGGATGGTTTGTTTACACTCCTATGGTAATATTCTCATTGGTAGGGTTGGTTAATTTATATAGAAAACGGAGAGAGATTTTTTTCCCAATTCTTGTTTATTCATTAGTATCCTTTTATTTGATTTCGAGTTGGACGTGCTGGTGGTATGCTGGTGGATGCTATAGCCAAAGAGCTATTATTTCTTTATTCGTTGTGTTGGCAATTCCTTTAGGATTTTTTATTGAGAGATTAATAGAAATGAAGTGCTATTTAAAATATGTAATTTATATTCTTATTGTTTTTATTGTAGGGTTAAATTGTTTTCAATTTTGGCAATTTCAAAAGGATATTTTAAAACATGATGGCATGACAGAAAAATATTATTTAGCGATTTTTGGAAAAACAAAAGCTCCCACAAATGCTTCAGAAATGCTTCTTGTTGATAGGTCGGTCACAGGGATTGAATATATGACAAATCCCGAGAAATATTACAAAAAGATTATTGGTGTTTATGATTTTTCGAAAAAAACCCCTGAAACAAACGAGCATTATACTAAAGACCCAAGTGATTCGAATAGTTATTGTCTAGCTATGGATAGTTCCCTTTGTTATTCGCCAGGTCCTAGTATTAAGTACAAAAACATAACAGGCGAATATTATGCTTGGATAAGAGCAAAAGTTGAGTATAAATATTCGAAAAATTATGACGACGAAAACGCTCTTCTTGTGGTTACATTTGACCATAAGGGAGGTTCGTATAAATATTTCGCAGGAGAACTGAATTGTACAGATTCTTTAATAACCTCATGGACAAGCAAAACATTTGATTATCAAACTCCTGAGGTAAGAGACATCAACGATGAATTAAAAGTATATGTATGGCATAGAGGAAAGAAAGCTGTATATATTAAGAGTATTAGTGTTGAAGTTTATGAACCAATCATAAGTAACTAATACAAATTCATAAAAATAAAACATTGTTTCACGTGAAACCTTTTTATGTTATTAAAGAAATATGATATAATTGTTGTTGGGGCTGGACATGCAGGATGTGAAGCAGCATCTGCTGCAGCAACTATGGGGTCGTCAGTTTTATTAATAACAATGAATTTGAATTTAATCGCTCAAATGTCATGTAATCCTTCTATAGGTGGCGTTGCAAAAGGTCAAATTGTCAGAGAAATAGATGCGTTGGGGGGCAAAACCGGAATTATTACGGACGAAACAATGATACAATTTCGTATGCTAAATCGTTCCAAAGGACCTGCAATGTGGAGTCCTCGTGCGCAATGTGATAGAATGAAATTTTCTGAAAGATGGCGGTTGACTCTTGAAAAAAATCCTAATATAGACTTTTGGCAAGATAGTGTGCAGAAGGTCGTCATTAAAAATAATAAAGTTGTTGGAGTTGAAACATTACTCGGAATAAGAATATTAGGAAAAGCTGTTGTTCTTACCAATGGGACATTTTTAAATGGGTTGATTCATATCGGTGAAAAGAATTTCAGCGGAGGACGTATGGGAGAACAGGCATCTTTCGGAATAACAGAGTCGTTGGTTATGGCAGGTTTTGTTACAGACAGGTTGAAAACAGGGACTCCTGTTCGGGTTGATGGCAGGACAATAGATTTTAATAAACTTGAAGAACAACCGGGAGATTTAATTCCAGAAAAATTTTCTTTCACAAAAACAAATTTCCTAAAAAAACAAAGAAGCTGTTACTTAGCCTATACAAATGCTGATGTACATTCGCTCTTGAAAGGAGGGTTTGAAAAATCACCTTTGTTCAATGGTATTATTAAAGGGAAAGGACCTAGATATTGTCCGTCTATCGAGGATAAAATTGTAAGGTTTGCAGAAAAAGAAAGACATCAACTTTTTGTTGAACCAGAGGGTTGTGATGGCATAGAATACTATATTAATGGATTTTCTTCTTCTTTGCCCGAGGAGGTTCAGTTAAACGCTTTGAGAAAAGTATCAGGGTTTAAAAAAGCCAAGATTTTTAGACCGGGTTATGCTATCGAATACGATTACTTTCCACCGACTCAACTCAAGGCGACGTTAGAAACAAAAGTTGTTGAGAATTTATATTTTGCGGGACAGATTAATGGAACAACGGGTTATGAAGAAGCCGCAGCACAGGGTTTGATGGCTGGAATAAATGCGCATAATAGAAATTTAAAAAAACCCGAATTTATATTAAAACGTTCAGAAGCATATATCGGAGTTTTAATTGACGATCTAATTACTAAGGGTGTTGATGGGCCTTATCGAATGTTTACATCTCGCGCTGAATATAGAATATTATTACGGCAAGATAATGCTGATTTACGATTGACTAATTTGGGGCATAGGTTGGGTTTGATATCTGAAAAAAGAAACCAAGAGTGTGAAAAAAAAAGAACTCAAATTGGACAGTTAATACAATTCATTAAAAAAGAAACCATATTGCCATCCCAAATTAATGATTTATTATCGAGTGTTGGAACTCCTCAGATATCTCAGGGAACAAAAATTTATAACATATTATTGAGACCTCAAATTGACATACAATCTTTGTTACAGTGTTCTACGGAATTTAAGCAATTTGTGCAAGAAAAGAAATTGCAATCGCAAGAAATTTTGAATCAAACAGAAATTCTTATTAAATACAAATCTTATATAGATAAAGAAAAAGAAATTGCTGAAAAAATAATTAAACTAGAAGAAATTAAATTACATGATGACTTTAATTATAAAGAATTAAAAGCCTTGTCTATTGAGGCTAGAGAGAAGTTAAGTAGAATAAAACCAAAAACAATTGGACAAGCATCTAGAATTAGTGGTGTTTCTCCATCAGATGTAACTATACTTTTAGTACATTTGGGGCGATAATGTTTCACGTGAAACTATAAAAAATGGAACAAATAAATACCTGTGCAATTTGTGGAAAAGGCAACTTTTCTGTTTACTTAGAAAGCAGCGATTATTTTTTAAGTAAAGAAAGGTTTACTATTGTAACCTGCGACAATTGTGAATTTTTGTTTTTGAATCCACGCCCCGATGCGGTGGAAATTTCTAACTATTATAAATCGGAAGAATATATTTCTCATTCAAATACAAAAAGAGGAGTAATAAATAAAGTTTATCATATTGTTCGGAAAAGAAATCACAAAAAAAAATACAACTTAATTCAAAATCTCAAAAATAAGGGGACACTTCTAGATATAGGTTGCGCTACTGGGGAATTTATAAATTACTGTAGGAATAACGGATGGACAGTAGCGGGTGTTGAACCTGACGAGGATGCTCAAAAGTTTGCAAAAACACAATATAATTTAAATGTGTACCCCGAAAGTTTATTAAAAGAAATTCCAACAAATAAATTTGATGTGATTAGTATGTGGCATGTTTTAGAGCATGTTCATCTACTTGAGCAGAGAATTATGCAGCTTAAAATGTATTTAAAAAACGATGGGGTTGCTATTATTGCAGTGCCAAATGCAGCGTGTAAGGATGCGGAAATTTATAAAGAGTTTTGGGCGGGGTATGATTTGCCGCGCCACCTTTATCATTTTACAAAGAAATCAATTTTAGAACTTTTTAAAAAAAACGACTTTGCTTTAATTGAAACCATACCTATGAAATTCGATTCGTATTATATTAGTATGTTGAGCGAAAAATATAAAACGGGGACGGGCAATGTGGTAAAGGCGTTTTTAAATGGTTATAAATCGAACAGGTGGGCAAAAAGAAATAATAACAATTATTCAAGCCAGATATTTATATTAAAGAAGAATAACGTCAAATAAAGCGTTTAAACAAAATATGTCCCCACTGTAATATGTATTGCTGTTTTATTTAAAAAAACCTTTCAGGCGCTTTAATTTTAAGCCAAAATTTCTCAACAAGTTACAGTTTGAAAAACAATGATTGAAAAAAAGAGTATCTTAAAAAGAATTTTTTTAGTTTTAGGCGTTGTCGTATTTTTAGTCTTTGTAAATCTAATTTTAAAAAAACAGTTTTTGTCTTCACAAAATGATAGTGAGACGAAAACTAAGAATATTGAAAATATATTAAGAGAGAAAGAAAAACTTTCAATTAATAATTTAGAAAAACTTGTCAGCAAGTCCGAAAATAATTTAGCGTATCTTTTATTTAGTGATAAAAACTTGTCAAGGCTATATGATGACGAAAAGATTTCTTTCTTTTTGTATAGAAGCGATAGCTTAGTCTATTGGTCAAGTAATACTGTTTCGTTGGATTCAATTCAACAGGATAAGATATCTGACAGTTGTTTTGTTAAATTATCAAACGGGTGGTACGAATTAATAAAGAGGGGAAAAGGCAATCTTATTGTCATTGCAGCAATTTTAGTTAAATCTGAATATAAATACGAAAACGACTATCTTCTTAATGACTTTAATGATGATTTCTGTATTTCAGCAGAGAATGCAACGGTTTCTAAAACAGGGAAGCAATTTATAATAAAAAATTATGAAGGAAAATCACTTTTTTCCATAGCATATAAAACCAATCCATTTTTAAGCAATTTGCTTGAGATTATTATTTTTATTCTTTATCTTTATGCATTTTTAGCATTATTGTATTTGGTGTACTTAATGTGTTTCGTTTGTTTTATTAATCCGTCACAAGTAGGCTTTAGAAAGCTTGCTTTTTTAATATTAATTGTGATTGCAAGGATATTGCTTTTTTATTTCAAAATTCCTCATGATTTATACAATTTCAAAGTATTTAGCCCGATATATTTTGCGTCATCAGAATGGTTGCCATCACTTGGCGATCTTTTAATAAACACAATAATACTTTTCACTATTGCAGTGTTTTTATACAAGAACCCGTTTTACGAACAGATTAAAATACTCAATAAATGGATTTCGATACTTCTTTCTTTTTCACTTTTTATTTTCTCTGCGCTTCTGTTTTTCTTTGTTATTGACCTACTTCATTCAATCGTTATTGATTCTACAATTTCATATAATTTGAATCAGCTTTTTGCAATTAATTTCTTAAGCATATTAGGCTTTTTCATCATTTCGCTTACTATTGTATCTTATTTTTTGATAAGTCACTCGATTATTGACTTTTTATTTTATTCAACTAATAAAATTATTCACTTATTGACTGGAGTTCTTCTTGCATGTCTTCTTCTTTTTATACTTCATCCGTATAATTCATTTCATGACATACAAATTATACTTTGTTTTGTTGTTTTCAATGGTATTTATTTATTCTTTCGATTTAGCAAGGGCAATAAATTTCTTTTTTATGAAATTGTAATTTATTTACTATTGTTTACGTATTTGACATATTATACTATAAATAAATGTAATACTATTAAGGAAATAGAAAAGAGGAAGTCATTCGCACAAAAATTGTCTTCAGGAGAGGACCCTTTAGCTGAATATATTTTTCGTAATACTCAAAAAGATATTTTAGCGGATAGCATTTTAAAGCAGAAACTCGCCAAGCATTTATTAACTGAAAATGATATAAGTGATTATGTTACTAAAAAGTATTTTTTTGGATATTGGGATAAGTATAAAATACAAATAACAGTTTGCAATAATTATGATTGCCTGCTTATTGAACAAACCCAGGAAAAACGAAATTGTATTATGTATTTTGATGATTTGATACGAAGTCTCGGTAAAAACACAAGTTGTAAAAATCTATTCAGTATTAACGATGGAAGTGGGGGAAACAATTATGTTTCGAAATTTGAATTTAATGTGGATTCTTCGTCTATTTTCGTATTTATAGAATTGAATTCGAAGTTTATTCCGAAAGACTTGGGTTATCCAGAACTGCTAATTGATAAAAAACTTTTTATTAATACAGACTTATCGAGTTATTCTTATGCAAAATACGTGAATAATACATTGATTGATGCTTATGGAAAGTATTACTATTCATCATCCTTTTTTGTTCAAGATTCTAGAAGTATAGAGGAAACGTATGTTTTCAATAAAGATGGGTATAATCATATGTTATATAAGATTGACAACAATTCATTTCTAATAATAAGTAAAAAAAACGGGAATGTGCTTGATACCCTTGCGCCCTTTTCAATAATCTTTACTATATTTTGTATCACACTAATATTCGTTTTAGTCATTTCTAGTTTTTCATCTAATGTAAAACTTATACAATTTGATTTTAGAAATCGGTTACAAGTTTCAATGGTTTCTATTATTTTAGTTTCCTTTATAATTATTGGAATTTCAACTTATTATTTTATTAGGAATTTAAATGACAACAAAAACACTGATATTTTAAGCGAAAAAGCCATGTCAATTCTTCTTGAGTTACAACCGGGTATGTATGAATTCGATACGATAAACAATGATCAGCAAATGGCGTTGTCTAATCGGTTGAATAAACTGTCAAACGTGTTTTTTACTGACATAAATGTATTTGATATAAAAGGAGATTTGATTGCGTCGTCTCGTTCTCAAATATTTACAGAGGGCTTAATTTCAAAGAAAATGAACTCCTTAGCTTACCGTCAAATGATTACTGAGAAAACGACACAGTTTATACAAAAAGAGAAAATAGGGAAATTGGAATATTTCTCTGCTTATGTTCCTTTTTATAATAGAAAAGGGAAGGTCTTGTATTATGTAAACCTACCCTATTTTGCGAAAGAAAGTGAGTTAAAAAAAGAGTTCTCCTCTTTTCTTATAGCATTTATAAATATCTACCTATTCTTGATAGCAATGACGGTATTAATTGCATTGTTCGTAGCAGGACGAATTACTCGTCCCCTAAATATTATTCGAGAAAAGATTAGCAATTTGAAACTTGGCATCAAAAATGAAAAGATTAATTGGCCAAGGAGGGATGAAATTGGCAGTCTAATTTCTGAATACAATAGAATGATAGATGAACTCTCAAATAGTGCAGGACTTCTTGCTCGTTCAGAAAGAGAAATTGCATGGCGCGAGATGGCAATGCAAGTAGCTCATGAAATAAAAAATCCATTAACCCCAATGAAATTGAGTGTACAATATTTAGATAAAGCATGGAAAGATAAAGCACCTGATTGGGAAATACGGCTTGAGAGGTTTACTAAAAATATGGTGGAACAAATAGATTCGCTATCTACTATTGCCTCGGAATTTTCTTATTTTGCAAAGATGCCTGAGCCTCATAATGAAATTATTTCTCTTACTGATATTGTAAAAAGTTCCGTAGAAATTTTTAAATCTAATTCAAATATCAATGTTTATTTAGTTTATAGCACACTAGAAAACATTAAAATATTTGCTGACAAAAAGCAAATAATGAGGATATTAAATAACCTATTAAACAACGCAATACAAGCGATTAAAAGTAATATCCAAGGAAATATCGAAGTGGGAATTTCTACACGTGAAGGGAAAGTACTTATTTATATCAAGGATAATGGCGAAGGGATCCCGGATGAAATGAAAGATAAAATTTTCATTCCAAATTTCTCTACAAAATCTGAAGGAATGGGCTTAGGTTTAGCGATTGTAAGTAGTATAATTGAGAATTATGATGGACGAATTTGGTTTGAATCAAATACTGAAGAAGGAACAACCTTTTTTATTGAATTGCAACTATATGAATCTGGTAAGGATTAATCAAACAAGTAAGTTCCTCATTAAGAACAGATAATTCAACGGACTTAACATTTAGGGTTTAGGGCCAAACAGCTGTCACGTAAATCTATTTTTTGATAAAATGCTTTATCAAATATACAAATAGAACAACTGTAAAAAACGAAAACATAGCATACACTATGGCCGGTTTTTCCATCGCAACATCTCTTAAAATAGTTCCTGCTATAAGCAATGCCAAGGCTGTATTATGCAGTCCAACTTCTATAGCAATAGTAAATTGATCAGAAAAAGATAATTTAATCAATCTTGCTATTATAAAACCAACCAACATCGCCATAAAGTTAAGCAACAACATAAAAGGAATAATCTGTACTGTTTCAACTAAAGTAATTCCCGTACCACCACTTGTTTTGCCTAAAAAAATCTTTAATGTAAACACCAATGCTAACAATACGGGTAAGATAAACTTCAAAGGGCGTTCTGTTTTTAGTGCTACCCTTTCTTTTTTCATACGGATTATAATACCAATACCTGCTGGAACAATAGTTATCATGAATATTTGCAAAATAGTTTCTAGTACCGGAAGCCGAATATCTTTGCCAACACCCATAAAGACATATAAAGCAAGATTGGTCATGAGAGGAATGCTAATCAGGGTGATGAAGCTGTTGATCGTCGTCATGGAAATCGCCAATGGAACATTCCCTTTAAACAAATGCGTGATTAAATTTGAAGAAGCACCACTTGCACATAGAGAAACGATGACGATGCCGACCTTTTCAGAATCTGTCAAGGCAGAAATCCATGCAATGCAAAAGGCTATAATTGGAATAATAAACAGTTGGACAGTCAAAGCGGTTATTAAAGATCGCGGATGCATAAAAATCCCTTTAAAATCAGAAATCCTAAGAGACAAACCTATGCCGAGCATTATCAATGCCAACACAAGGTTGATAAGAATATCTATGAAATTATATGCTACGAACATCTCTCTAAGTTTTTATTTATTGACGCTATTTCAAAACGTTTTCGCTCTAACAAAAGTGCCTAAAGGTAAATCATTGCCAGATTTATCCTTGAAATATAATTCTCCATATTCTTCATGTTGGATGTTTTTGACAAATGATGTCAATAAATTATGTGCTACAAGAGCCGAAAACCCCATAGAATATAGATTTACGACTATGAAAGCTTTTTCGGGATTCAGCAATTCGGAACAATGTGCCATGAGTTCGTTGATTTGTTCTTCCAATACCCATTTTTCCCCGTCGGGACCTCTGCCATAAGCAGGAGGATCGAGAATGATGCCTTCATATTTGTTTCCTCGACGATGCTCTCGTTTCACATATTTCATTGCATCTTCAACCACCCAACGAATACCATGCAAACCGGAGGCTTCCATGTTTTCATGGCTCCAATTGACCACTTGTTTAACGGAATCAACATGAACGACTTCAGCACCCGCAGCTTTTGCAGCAAGAGATGCACCGCCGGTGTATGCAAAGAGGTTTAGAACCTTTGGTTGCGTCACTTTTATATCTGTTATGGAATCAAAAATGTAATTCCAATTGTCCGCTTGTTCGGGAAAGATGCCAAGATGTTTGAAGGATGTCAAACCAAGGCGAAAGCGGAGTTTCATTTGTTTATAGGTATAGTTGATAAACCACTGTTCTTTCATTTTTTTGAGCATTACCCATTGTCCTTTTTCGCTATTACGTTCTTTGTCGGAAGATTTGATAAACATAGCGTGGGTCAAGCTGTCCCATTCGGTGGGCGAAAGGGTTTTGTTCCAACAGGCTTGCGGTTCCGGGCGAGAAATAGTGAATTCGCCGAAGCGTTCGAGTTTTTCGTATCCACCGCTATCTATAAGTTCATAATCGGACCAACCGGAGGTTTGTATCAATTTAAAATTATTCATGTGTTATCGTGTTGGATTATACATAGTGCCGGCAAAAATAATTGAATTATAGGTGTTTTCTTTAATAAAAAACATAAAAGGATGATCTATTTTTAGCTCCAAAACTTTGGCAGGAACAGTTTTCAGGCGGATAATAACAGCGGTAGCAGCAGCAGCTTCTGTTCCGGCTTCGTTTACATGTATGAATGTCTTGTGGACCACTTTGCTGATTTTTAAATTTTTTTTGCCCGTCATTCCACTAAAATCAGCAGCATCAGAAAAGGCATCATTCATTCCCATTGATTTGAGCATGGCACTTAATTCAAACTCGGATTCAATAGTAAAAGTAGGTAAATGAAGTTTGACTTTGGCAGGGGATAGCTTGTCGAGGATATTGGAGTAACACTCTATATTCAATTGTTTTTGAAGTTCAACTAATCCATCTTTTGAACTTGGCAGTATCAGCAACATAGATAATTTGGCTTTAGCGCACGGCACTTCGATAGCGGTGTAGGTCTTATCCTGATAAAGCTTGTACATGTTTTCTGCAATCATAAAATCTGACACAACAGAATCGACTTCATTGACAAAAAAGCCTTCTTTTTTTGTAGCGTTTTCATTAAAAGGCATATCCCAAGCTGCCTTAAAATAGATAGCGTTGACCAATACAAGACGGGTAAGTTGGTCAATCATGCCCTGAGGGATTAGGTCTTTTATCTTTTGATTGGTTTGTTGTTCTACCCAAGTGTTGATTTGGATACGACTTTTCTCAGGGTCTTTGATAAAATCGAGGAGTTTAAGTTCGGAGTTGAATTTGCTGCGAAGGATTTCAATATAAGCAGGTTTAAACTTAAAATCTTTTTGTGCCCAAATGGAGTTTGCCGTATAGATGGAGAGAAGGTCGGGCGCATTTAAACTGTTTATATAGCGAAGAAATGCGTTGTATTTATTGTACAAATCAGTGTTATTTGAGCCAAAATGAAACACATCATTTATTTGTTTTTCGGTCTCGCTTCGTGCACCGGCATACATCATGGCGATGGCAACAGAAATACTGTAAGGAGAGAAAAAGGTGTTTTGCGACTTGCTATTGATATTTTTAAATAAGTCTAAGGCAAAACGATTGTTATTCTTACAAAGTTCTGCATCGGGAGGTGTTGTCTCGTTTATTGGGGTAACGGGGTTGTTTTTATCTTGAACACTTCGACAGCCTATCACGAGAGAAAATAAAAGGATTGAAGACAAAATAAGGATAAACGGGTTTTTCATGTTGCGTATTTAGAGATTGGCAAAATTAATTTAATTTGAATAATTAGCGCTATTCTTTCTTTTCGAAATAGTTTATTAAGATTTCCGCTCTTTGTTTTCCTACTATCGCTTTCAGGTCTTCAAAAGAAGCTTTTTTGATGTTTTGTACAGATTTCAGCTTGCGTAAGAGCTTTTGTGCAGATTCGTAACCAATACCATCAATATCGGTTAATAAGGATTTTATGGTTGCTTTTTGTCGCTTGTTTCTATGATGGGTAATGCCAAAACGATGGGCTTCATCGCGGAGTTGTTGTATCAATTTGAGCGTTTCTGATTTCTTATCAATATAAAGAGGAATAGAATCTCCGGGGAAATAAATCTCTTCAAGTTTTTTTGCGATACCAATAATAGGTATTTTTGTGGAGAGTCCAAGCTTTTCGAGGCTCGACACGGCAGAACTTAACTGCCCTTTGCCCCCATCCACAATAATAAGCTTTGGTAAGGCTTGGTCCTCGTCGAGCAAGCGTTTGTAACGCCTATACACCACCTCTTCCATCGAAGCAAAGTCATTAGGACCTTCTACGGTTTTGATGTTAAAATGACGGTATTCGTTTTTGGCAGGACGCGCATTTTTAAACACTACCATGGCTGCCACAGGATAGGTTCCTTGTGTGTTAGAATTGTCGAAACATTCAATATGATCGGGCAGCGTATTCAAATGCAAATCCTTCATGGCTTGTTCCATAATGCGGTTCACATGCCTGTCGGGATCAACAAGTTCCTTCTGTTTTTCTTTATCAAGTTTAAAATATTTTGCATTGCGAAGCGACAAATCTAAAAGGTTCTTCTTATCTCCTTTTTGAGGAATCGTTATTTTTACATTGGGAATCTTTATGCTCAAATCAAAAGGAATAATAATCTCCGAAGAATTACTTTTCATACGTTCGCGCAAATCGGCAATGGCAAACTCCAAGAGCTGGACATCGGTTTCATCCAATTTCTTTTTTAATTCAACAGTATGAGCTTGAACAATGGCACCATCTACAACCTTCAAGAAATTCACAAAAGCCGATTGTTCATCGTAAATAATACTAAATACATCCACATTGCTAATGCTTGAATTCACCACCGTTGATTTGCTTTGATATTTTTCGAGCAATTCAATTTTTTCTTTCACGTATTGTGCACGTTCGAATTCATAGTCCGCGGCATACGCTAACATCGTCTTCTTTAATTGCTGCTGCACACTATTGATATTTCCTTTGATAATTTCCTTTATATTCGCAATAACGGCATTGTAATCCTCTTCTTCTTGAAGCCCTTCGCAAGGTCCTTTGCAGTTGCCGATATGATATTTCAGGCAGAGTTTATGCCGTTTGCGTTTGATGTTTTCTTCCGATAAATTGAAACTGCAGGTGCGAATTTGAAAGAGTTGATACACCAATTCGAGCAAGGTATTCATCATACGAACGGATGCGTAGGGACCAAAATATTCGGAGCCATCTTTGATGAGATTGCGGGTAACAAGTATGCGCGGAAATCGTTCGTTTTTGATGCAAATCCACGGATAGGTTTTGTCATCCTTCAGCATCACATTATAACGCGGCTGATATTTTTTAATCAGGTTGTTTTCTAACAGTAGCGCGTCATATTCGGTGTCAACAATAATATATTTTATTTCGACTATCTTTTTGACCAATACGCTTAGCTTGCCCGAACTAACTGCCTCCGTTTTGAAATAGCTACGTACACGTTTTTTAAGGCTTTTGGCTTTGCCGATATAAATAATAGTTCCCTGTTTGTCGTAATACTGATACACCCCGGGTTTGTCGGGAAGCGTTTTCAGTGTTTGGCGAATATGATCGGAGATAGGAAGCACTTAGTTGGTTTTTTTGGCTTTTCTGATAATCAATCCAACATCCATAATGTCGCTTAGTTCAATGATGGGCATCACATTCTGTACTTCGAAGATATAGGTTCCTTTTTCAGGGAAAGTAACATCCGTCATCACTGGATAGGTGATATCCCATAGGTCGCCGGCACCCTCGCCTTTGAATGTTCCGTCGGTATTGCGCAAGAACACATTATGGTCTTTGGTGCGCATATCTCCGGCAGGATAGGTGGAGGTTACATTTACGCGGATATTCGCATAAGGATAGTAGCTTGTGTGGCGAATGGCGAGCGTTACATCATAATTCGTTGTAACATCTTCGATGGGCACATCAAATTTGATAACATTGGTGCGTTTCCATTTATAGTTTTCGATGTCTATATATTTTTCGAAAACTTTTTGTTTTGAGCAGGATGCGAGCATCATCATAACAATGATACTTAAATAAATATATTTTTTCATGGCTGGTAATGAATTTTGATGTAAATTTACACTGTTTTTTTGAATCCAATAGAAATTTTATTAAAAAAAATGAAGAACCAAAAATTTTATGTGGTTTGGAAAGGTCGAAATCCGGGGATTTACTCCTCTTGGGACGACTGCGAAGTCCAAATTATCAAGTTCGAAGGTGCTGCATATAAGGCTTTTGAAACACGCATCGACGCGGAAGTTGCTTATGCAGGCAACAGTAATGCCTTTATTTATAAAAAGACAAATATAGCAACAACAAAAAGTTCGAAAGTGAAGGGGAAACCCAATTTGAAAAGTATCAGCGTGGATGCGGCATGGAACACCAAGACAAAAATAATGGAATATCAAGGCGTGGTGACCAACACGAAGGAGTTGATTTTTCGCAAAGGTCCCTTTCAGGATGCCACCAATAATATCGGAGAGTTTTTGGCAATAGTGCATGGCTTGGCACTGTTGAAACAACGGAACAGCGATTTGCCTATTTATAGCGATAGCATGACCGCCATCAAATGGGTGAAAGATGCTTATGCCAACACCAAATTGTTGGAAACCGATAATAATTCCGAGATTTTCGAACTGATTGAACGGGCAGAGTTTTGGCTCAAGAACAACACCTATACTACGAAAATATTGAAATGGGAAACAGAAGCATGGGGCGAAATTCCTGCCGATTTTGGAAGAAAATAATATAAACAACGAACGAAATGTGTTACAGTATCGCTTTTTTAGAACATCGTCAGCAGAAATATGCCGAACGCTATAAAGAACTTTTGCCGCCCGATTGGAGCGAAAGAACTTCGCCCATAGATATGCCCACTTACTATTTTGTAAGTGGTTTTTCGCATCCGCTTTTGCCTATCATCAAACACGATGGCATGTTTCTTTTTGAATGGGGATTGATTCCTTTTTGGATAAACGACAGTCATGCTGCCAAAGATATTCAAAACAAAACCCTGAATGCCGTGGGCGAAACGGTGTTTCAAAAGTCTTCGTTTCGCAAGTGCATCGTTTCGCAGCGGTGTTTGTTGGGTGTTACGGGTTTTTATGAATGGCACGAAATACATAAGGCGAAATATCCCTATTTTATTCACACCAAAAGCAACGACATCTTTTCTTTGGGATGTGTTTACAACAGGTGGGTGGACAAAACCACAGGCGAAATCCGCAACACCTTCAGCATACTCACCACCGCAGCAAATCCGCTGATGGAGCGCATCCACAATACTAAAAAGCGTATGCCGTTGATTCTTGCTCCACAAGATGAACTGAAATGGATAAACCCGACCTTGACTCGCATAGAAATATCTTCCTTGTTACAGCCTTATAATGCAGAAGATATGACCGCCTACACAGTTTCGAAAGCTGCAAACAATGTGAGAAACAATCGGAATGTTCCTGAAATTATGGAACGGGTGGAGTATGGGGAATTGGAAGGGTGAGTCAATTAGTTAATTGGGGAATTGAGTTAATTGGGGTTTGAGGATATGAATTCCTTCGCGTGGTTACACGAATGCTTTCGTATTACAAAGTGAAAGTTTTTATACGTCCTTGAAATAAAAAGAAAGAAGAATACGTGGTATTTTCGTGAATTTAGTAAGAAAAATGAGATTTTTCTCTTGTATTTCTTGAGAAATACTTAATTTTATGCCCTCAAATAAACAGATTTTATGTAAGTAGGTTTCCCAAAATTGAATTTTTATGAAAAGAATAATTCTAGCACTATTATTTCTTCCAACTGTTGCATGGGCACAGGTTCAAGACGATTTTTCTGATGCGAATTTCACGGCAAATCCTGCATGGCATGGCGATAGTTCGCAATTTCAAATTTCCACCTATTCCAATTCTTCTTGGAGCGACGCGCCCCGCCTGCAATTGGATGGGACTGTTGCCGACACTTCTTGTTTGTATATAGCCACATCCTTGCCGACGCTGAATAATATGGAGTGGGATTTTTGGGTACGATTGACGCTGAACACCTCGAAGTCGAATAATTGCCGCGTGTATTTGGTTTCCGATAAGGCGAACTTACATGGAAGCCTCAATGGGTATTTTGTGATGTTTGGCGACGATGAGAACGACCAACTTGATAGTATTTCTTTATGGGAACAAAATGGAAACATCACGCAAAAGTTAATAGCAGGTCATCATTGTTTCACGGGAACATCTTCTTCTTACGGCATTAAAGTGCAACGTGATAATGCAGGGGTTTGGTCTTTGTTTGCAAGTCAAAACGGCTCTACAAACTATACGTTGGAGGGATCGTGCCTCGACAATACCTTCACGAGTTCGTCCTATTTTGGTATTTATTGCAAATATACTAGCACAAATAAGACAAACTTTTATTTTGATGATATCTATATCGGACCAAAGATAGTGGACACTGTGCGCCCTACGGTTCTGTCTGTAAACGTTATTTCTGCGAATCAAATTGATATCACCTTTTCGGAGAATGTGGATCCTATTACGGCGGAAACAGTCACCAATTATAATGTTTCAACCTTTAGCTTTCCGCTATCTGCTGCCGTGGAGGGCTGTGTGGTGCATTTGGTGTATGCTTCTGCGTTTTTAGCCGGGAACACCTATACTATGGGCATTGCAAATGTTCGAGATTGCGCTGCGAATCCCATGCTTCCTGTTTCTGTTCCTTTTAGCTTTTATAAAACGCAAGGATATGATATTGTGATAAACGAAATAATGGCAGACCCCGACCCGCCTATGGGTTTGCCCAATTATGAGTACATTGAGTTGTTTAATAAATCGGCATATCCCATTAATATAAACCATTGGAGCCTCGACATCAATACTTCGCATGCTAGTTTGCCGAATGTCACTTTGGCGCCCAATGCTTATGCTATCATTTGCGATGAAGAAGCTGAGGATTTATTTCTTCCGCACGGTACCACTATCGGCATCCCCTCACTTTCGCTTACCAATACAGGCGCCACTATCGCCCTGCGCAACGCAGCGGGAAGCCTAATCCATTTTGTCACTTATTCCGACGCTTGGTATCAAAACGCTAACAAAGCGGATGGCGGATGGTCTTTGGAGCAAATTGACGCCAACAATCCCTGCGGGGGCATTGCCAATTGGAAGCCATCCACAGATCCAAGTGGCGGGACTCCCGCTCGGCTTAATTCCATTATGGGTAGCAATCCCGATATCTCTCCTCCGAAATTAATCAGAGCTTCTGCATCACGGTATGAACCCCTGCATGCCAAGCTATTCTTCGACGAGCCATTGGACAGTGCTTTTATGGACAATCTTACGAAATATGAAGTGGATAATGGTATCGGGAATCCACTTTCCATAGTGTTTAGCAAACCTGATAACGCCTCTGCCACGCTTTTCTTTTCGCAGGAGCTTCTCCCCCATATTGTTTACACCCTTCGCATAAGCGATAGCATTTTTGATTGCTCGGGCAACAAAATCCCTGCGAATTCAACGGTTCGGTTTGCGCTGCCCGAACTTCCCGACTCAGGTGATTTGGTCATCAATGAGGTGCTTTCGAATCCAAAGGACGATGGCGTTGACTTTGTCGAGGTTTATAATCGTTCCGAAAAGGTGTTGGATTTTATGGATATAAACCTAGCATCTATGGATGATACGCGCATCATTACCAACGATAACTTCTTGATTTTTCCGAAGGATTATGTGGTTTTGACCACCAATCCCGATAAAGTGAAAGAGCAATATACAAGCCCCAATCCCTATTCGTTTATCAAGATGGAGTCCTTGCCAACCTATAATAATGATGAAGGGACCGTTATGTTGACCACCAAGGCAGATGCCGTGATAGATGCCATGACCTATACTGCCGATATGCATTTCCCGCTGCTGAACACCACGGATGGCGTATCCTTGGAACGCATAGATTTTAATCGTCCCGCAAGCGACATCACGAATTGGCATTCGGCGGCAGAGACAGTGGGTTTTGCTACGCCTGCTTATGAAAACTCGCAATTCTTTCCCGAGAATTTTGAGGATGACATGGCAGTTTCTGTTGAACCTGAAATTTTTTCACCCGATAATGATGGGTATAACGATATATTGAACATCAATTGTCAAGCGGCAAGTCCGGGTCGCGTGGTTTCTATAATAATTTACGATGCAAAAGGACGCCTAGTGAAGTCGCTTGTGAAGAGCAAAATGATGTCAGAAAAGGCTAGCTTTTCGTGGGATGGCACTCGGGACGATGCCACCAAGGCGAACATTGGAATTTATGTGATTTATGTGGAGAGTTTCGATTTGAGCGGTTCGGTGAAACATTATAAACGCACGGCGGTGTTGGCAACGAAGTTCTAAATTTCATCCTGTGGTGCATGCCATGGCAGCCACAGAGATTTTTACATCCGAAATGGTGAGCAATTGGTTGACACAGGCTTCGATGGTAGCACCCGTGGTGATGACGTCGTCCACCAACAAAATATGTTTCCCTTTCAGGCTTGCGGTATCGGTGATGGCAAATATCTCTTTCACATTTTCCCAACGTTTGAAACGGGACTTTTTGGTTTGAGTTTTTGAGGCTGTGGTTCGAACTAAAGTCTTGGTGTCGCAGGGAATCCGCATGGCTGTTGACAGACCTTTTGCAAAGATTTCGCTTTGGTTGAAGCCTCTTTTGCGTTTCTTTCTTTTGTGCAAAGGAACAGGAATCACCACCTCAACATCTTTGAAGAAAGCAGATTGCAACAAATCCTTGCCGTAGGATTCCCCTATATAGGTGCCGATTTCTGTTTTGCCGTTGTATTTGAATTGATGGATTAAATTTTGAACGTTCCCGCCTTTTTTGAAATGATATAAGGCAGCCACATGCGCAATCGGTACCCTTCCCCAAAAATTCTTAGCGAGCGGATTGTCATCATCGAGATGATAATTGGTTTTGGGCAAATGAAATTGACAGATAGCACATAGGACATCTTCATGTTGCGACAAGGATGCATTGCAAGCATAGCAGAATCGAGGATAAATCAGGCAGAGGAAGTCGTAGAAGAGGGACATGATTGATGGATATGTTTTATATCAAGATGGAACTTCCTTTAATAAAAAGAGATTGCGTGAATTTATTTGTTAACCACTTTCGTTTTCATGCTTCAAGATGTAACTCGAATTGTTCAACTTTGATTTTCTCTTTTAAGCCGTGATTATGTTGAGAAAAGTTGGTTGTGTTGAAGTTGCAAACAAGTGCTTCTACAACTGTCCGCCTGTTCTCAATGCTACCTCCGTTATGATAAAAGTGGTCTTTTGTAACAATATTGAACTTGTTCCAATATTTAGTTATCATTTCGTTTTCTCTCCAATCATTATGGTGCCAAGTTGAAAGGATGAATTTTGCCTTTGTTTTGCTGAGCAGATTGAATAAAAGTTCTTCGTCTTGTTCTGTCCATCCGTTATAATAGTCAACATGTCGTCCGAAGTAGGGAGGGTCGCAATAAATAATATCCTGCTCTGTTGCAAGAGGAATAATGTCGGCAAATGATTTATTGTAAAAAACCCATGTAGGTTCAGGTTGTATAATCTGTGATACTAAAGAAAGTTGATTTGTAATTTTGGTTATGTATGCTTGTGCAAACCTGTCAGGTTTTTTGCAAAAAGGAATGTTCCAATTCCCTTTACCTCCAAACCTCATCATTCCGTTGAACCCTGCACGAGAAAGAAAAATGAAATCATACGGTGAAAATTCACCGCTGTTGAAACGTGTCCGAACGTTTAAATAATGCTCGTATCCATTGTTATCTGCTTTACTTAAAATTTCACCTTCCTGTTCTAAGTAGTTTCTCATTAAAGGAGCTGTGATGATATTTTGTTGGACACCTTTATAGAAGTTAATAATATGAGGATTTGTGTCGTTAAGTATAGCTTCCTTGAAGCCTGAATTAAATGCAACAACACCTGTTCCCAAAAATGGTTCTATCCACTTGCCTGATACTTTTGGTGCAAGTTCCATAATCCAAGGAACTAACTTGGTTTTTATGCCTTGACTTTTTATGGGAGGAATAATAACTTTCATTTAGTCTTCTTATTAGAGGTTCTAGCAACAATTTTATCCCAAAGGTCAGATTTGCCTTTAAATTCCAAGAAATCTTTAAGAGTTGTTATTTTTATTAGTTTGCCGTCTCTCATCATAGTGGCTGAACCATGATTTATCCAATACTCATCAAACCATTCTTCGCCTAATTGGCTAAAAATACCGTTTTCATTTTTGAGGTCGGCAATGTCGAATATTGAACCAATATTGGCAGTATTTCCAGAACCTTGTTTGTCGCTTGCAATTTTCCATTTCTCCGCAGCGAAAAAATCAAAATCCTTAATAACCGATGTAATAGATTTAAGGTTTTTTACGGTAGTAACCTCACGTTCTCCTACTTTCTTATTAGGTTTGTCATATTCTTCTAACAGGTCTTGAACTTGATAAATTTCTGTTTCGGGAAAGTCTTCGCTAAGGTCTGTTCTTGTATAAATAACACCTAAACAATAATGCCCTGTATATTGATTGTATGGAAACTGAATATTTTTAGATTTGTCCCTTTCTTTGAAATATGCTCCATGACTACCTAGGGTAAAACCTGCTGTTTTATGGTTTCGTCTGAAAGTCGTTTTGATATCAACAGCAAATTTCACTTCTTCATTTTTCTTGTGAACAAAAGAGAGGTCAGGATACCAATTTTGTTTTTCGGCAAGAATAAGCTTATAACCGATACTGTCGGCAAATTGCAATATTTGAGGAAAGATATGTATTTCAAGAATCTTTGAAACGATTTTTGTGTCGGAGGAGATAGTATAAATATTTTTGTAAACATCAATGAATCCTTTTACAGACCAATCGCCATTATCGGTAGAAACGTACTTTTCGAGCTTGTCAGCGAATTTGTCAAGCTCTGTTTTAAAGTGCAATTTATAATTGTTTTTTTCTATTATATCCATGTTACAAAAGTAATAAAAATATTAATTCGTTTCATTGTTTTTTTTAGTTGTCCCAAACCTTCAGAATAGTAACCACCTTTAGGTTAAACGGCAAAAACCACTTCTATTTATTGCTCCATTCTTTCTATAATTCTATATATAAACAAAATTCTTCCACAAAGATACATATTTCTAATCACATCCTATCAACTAATTTTACGAATCAAACTAAAAATGAAATCTGTCATTAATTCAGTTTTTAAAAAGTGCTTATTTTTAAAGCGTATTATTTTTTTGTACTAAAATGCATTAATCCTTAAATTCAAAAACTAATCGAAAACGTGAATTCCCAACATCATCTTTATATAATTCTTTCTTTTCAATAAAGCTTGGCGTTAATTTACTACGAAGGTAAAATCCTAAAAAGGCAATTGTAAATGAAACGGCGATAAACAATATCCCAATTAAAAGTACAATTATGAATCTAATGGTCTCCATACCTTCCGCAGATACTAAAAGTTGTTGAATTCCAGGAAAAAGTCCATATAATCCGGCAATACATGCCCAACCATAATATCGAGCTTTATGTGTTGCTGCAAAATAAATCATGGGTGCGGTCCAAATAATTCCTACGAAACTTTGCGATAAAACTAATAATAGAATCAAAATAGAAAGTAGAACAAGAAATAGAATGTGTAAAAATTTATATTTTGTCAAAGCCCGAGCCGATGGCTGAGACTGTATAATGCTTGCAATTTTTAGTCCCCCATGAAATTCTTGATTTAGCTCTTCGTAAATTGCTTGCTTCGAAACACCAAGTTTGATTTTTTCTTGCGCTAGTTTTTTAATTTGCTTATTATCAATTGTCATTCAATAATTATTTTTTCAAAGTTAAACAAAAATACGTGGCTAAAGTGTTATTGTCTTTTTCTAGCATTGTCTATAAGTCTTTTATTTATACTATAAGCTAACATAAAGCCATCCAATTTCATCCCCTTTTATATCCCAACAAAATTACTTATTTTTCAATCAACTCCTATTTTATTTTACATTAAATATTTTGCATCCCCTATAAGGAAAATGTTAGGTATTATAACGGCAACCATTATCGTTATAATGACTACCATTATCGTTGTAACGGCAACCATTATCGTTATAACGGCAACCATTATCGTTATAACGACTACCATTATCGTTATAACGGCAACCATTATCGTTATAACGACTACCATTACCATTGTAACGACTACCATTGCCATTATAACGACTACCATTATCGTTATAACGACTACCATTGCCATTATAACGACTACCATTATCGTTATAACGACTACCATTGCCATTATAACGACTACCATTAACATTATAACGACTACCATTATCGTTATAACGACTACCATTATCGTCATAACGACTACCATTATCGTCATAACGACTACCATTATCGTTATAATGACTACCATTGCCATTATAACGACTACCATTGCCATTATAACGACTACCATTGCCATTATAACGACTACCATTATCGTTATAACGACTACCATTGCCGTTATAACGACTATCATTAAAATTATAACGCCTAACATCATCGTTGTAACGACAATGCTAGGCGTTGTAATTCCTAAATATTTTTTTTAAATTTAAACCGTAGGAAGGTTTTGTTTACAGTACAACAAAATAAATCCAGTCGCCAAAGTTGTAGTTAGAAGAATCTATACCATCGGCAACTTGAAAGATGCGTTTATGCGTTTTGGTGCTTGCCGAACGTGTTGCGGGTTCTTCCACATTGGTGACAATAGTGCCGCCACCTGCTTTGCGGGGAATGGTCAGGATACTTGCTTCGCGCATGCCGTAAATGCCTCCCACCTTTAAACCGCATAGCACAAATTCGGTTTCCAAGCCAAAAAGAGGTTCCATCCAGATTTCGGGTGGAACACCTTTTTCAGTAGTCAAACCATATTGGCGAATATAGCCTGCACGAAGGTCCACTGCTTTTGTGCTAACCCAAACTTCGCCATTGCCCAAAGGATAGGCGTCGAATATTTTATTGGTAGCGCTTTTTGGTGATTTCAGATAATAGCCGGCAATCTTAACCATATTAATGCCCAAATTGATATCTCCCGTTGCAATTGCTTTTGCACGGGCAGCAGTTTGAATAAAAAATGCATTGGCATTGTAGCCCGTGCACAATAGATTCATCTTTGAATTTACCAATTCTTTGGTGGATGTTGGTGGAATCATCTTGAATTTGTTATGTTCGGTATTCGTGTTGGTGCCCAACAGATGCATGTCTGTATCATCGTGGGGAATGTCTGCCAACTCTGTTATACCGGTAGTGTTTTGGCGCGCTGCCTTCGCCACATTTTCTTCAACCGGGTCTTTGGGATTTGCCAAAAGAACAACAATTGAATTTGCTGATTTTAATTCTGTCATAATTGTACGTTTTTAAGGTTTAAAAAATTTGATTTAACTTTATTATTGATTTTAATATTGATTATAGATATACAAATGTAATACAAAAAAGAATTTTGCGTAGGATTATTCCTATAAGTTATGAACACATTTTCAACCATAATGTGTATTTATAAAATAAAGTAAATCAATAAAATATTTCATATCACTACCTAAACAACTGACCAGATGCCTTATTTTTATAGTTATATCTGAAAAGAAAAAAGAAAAAAAACATTCCAAAAAAGACATAAAATGATTTTTTGCAGTAATAAATACCAATATAAAATGAGAATGAATGTAGTGAAAAAAAGATGGCTGCGGACCCTATAATTCATAAAAAATGTGTACTTTCGTGTCAAATTTAAAAACAAAAGAAAGAGCAAGCGTAGTGGGATAGGAATTTCGCCTTATGTCCTACATCTATCTCAATCAAAGCATCCTAAAAACCAAGAAATGAAACTGAAAACCTTAGTGACGCGCCAAGCCAACGATATCGCTTTTATCGTGGGCAACGGCATCAATAGATATCCCAACAATCCTGCCGCCATTTCTTGGGATGATTTGCTTATCAATTTGTGGGATAAGTTTTCGTTTCGAACCATATCGGAGGTGCCAACAGGGATTTCGGTTACGGAGTTCTACGATTTGCTCGACATTGAAAGCACCAACAGCTTTGCCACCACGATGAATATTCAAAAAGAGGCGTGCAAGCTGCTTGAAACGTGGTCGGACAAACCCCATCATAAAATATTCTTAGAGAAAGCGCGCAGCATCAACGCCCCCGTGTTGACCACCAATTTCGATATGATATTACCCACTGCCCTCAATCTAAAGCAGTTTTATACCGACAGCAATGGCACGTTTACGGATTACTATCCGTGGACCACCTATTTTGGCGACCGCCAACTGTCCTCGCCCACCGATGGTTTTGGGGTTTGGTTCATCAATGGCTTCCTGAAATATCACCGCAGCATTCGCTTGGGACTTTCGCATTATATGGGTTCGGTGGAGAAAGCCCGAGGCTATCTGCACAAAGGTGACGAAACGCGGCTGTTTAGTGGCAAAGATGTTGAAAATTGGAAAGGAAACAACACGTGGTTGCATATTATTTTCAACAAATCCATTTGCATCTTCGGGCTTGGCTTGGAGGAAAACGAGGTGTTTTTGCGTTGGCTGTTGATTGAAAGGGCGAAATACTTTAGGAAATTTCCCGACCACAAGAAGAAAGGTTGGTATGTGACCAACAAACCGCGTAAGCCTGACGAGAAATATAAAGGCAAAAAATATTTCTTCGAAGGATTGGGCTTCGAAATTATTGAAACCGACGACTACGACAGCATCTATAAAGCCCCTTGGGAATAAGCGGAAGGGCGCATCGAATTGATTCTGAATAGCGCTGCTCATAATGCTTATTATTTCTGTGGATAAAAAACCCTAGTAAAAACACTTTCTTTTTTACTGTGGAAGAGGTTTATGTGCCTCAAAAAAATGTTTATAAAAAAAATATTTTTCATATTTTGCACCGCATATTGAAATAATATATAATTTTACTTTTTATTTCAAACAACGTTAATTCCTAGTAAAATGGACAAGAAAAAATTGATTTTCACATCCCTAATCGGATTTTTTGTGATTCTGACCATCGTGTTAATCGTCAGAACCAAATCGCAAGCTATTATAAAAGTTAATCCAGCCTTCCGCGAATATGTTTCGGCATTCACTTCGGGGGTGATTTCTACGGAATCCACCATCAAAGTGCGCCTCAATTTCGATATGGCTGACTCTTCGAAATTCGAGAAAGAAATCGAAGAAAATTTGTTTAGTTTCTCGCCCAGCATCAGCGGAAAAGCCTATTGGATAGATACCCGCACGGTGGAGTTCCGACCCGACAAACGCTTGGAAGCCGACGAACTCTTCACGGCGAAATTTTTTCTATATAAATTGATGAAGGTGCCCGACAGCATGAAGACCTTTGTGTTTCAGTTTCACACGGCGAAGCAAGCCCTCGAGGTGAGTGTGGACAATCACAAAGCCTATAACCATAAGAACCTTCAATGGGAAAAGATTACGGGCACTTTGGTCACAGCCGATGCCGCCGAAATTGCGGATGTGCAAGAATTGTTGCAAGCGAGCCAAGGCGACAAAAAGCTGAAAGTGAAAGTGACCGCAGGGAGCGACAAAAAGTCATTTTCTTATACCATAGATAGTGTGAAGCGTGGCGATAAAGAATCCACAGTAGAAATATCGTATGATGGCAAGCCCATAGAATCGAAAAGTAAAGGCAGTGTCACGGTGGATATCCCGTCAATCAATGATTTCAAATTACTGAAGATACAAACCATCCAATCGCCCGAACAGTTTATCAAACTGCAGTTCTCCGACCCTTTGTATGAAGAACAAGACCTCACGGGCATCATCACCATGGCAAAAACCAAGGATTTGAAATTTGTTGTCGAGGATAATATCATCCGCGTTTACGCCCCGCTTGCCTTGGGCGGCAGCGATATGATTACGATAGATAAATCGGTGAAAAATGTCAATTGCAAAGAGTTGGGCAAGATAATGGTTGACACGGTTACGTTTGATGATATCAAACCGAACATCCGTTTGTTAGGAGAAGGAACGATACTGCCGAGCACCAATGGGTTGATATTTCCGTTTGAAGCGGTGAACGTGAACACGGTGGATGTAAAGATTTTTAAGATTTACGAAAGCAATGTGGCGCAATTTCTTCAAGTGAATAATTTGGAAGGCGAACGCGAGCTGAGCCGCGTGGGCAAATTGATAGTGAAGAAGTCCATTCCATTGCAATCTACCAAATCGGAAGTGTTGAATTATGGCAATTGGAATCGCTATTATATTGACCTTGCCGATCTGATTAAAGCCGAGCAGGGTGCCATCTATAAGGTAACATTAAGCATCCGAAAAGCCTATTCCACCTACGGAAGTTGCGCCGAAAAGGAAGGCTCGGAAAAAGTGGATGAAAACATGACCGCTTCTTGGGACGAAAGCGTGGAAGCAGAACCCGAGAATTGGTATTATTACGATTACAATGGCGATTATTATGATGATGAAGGCGATTACTATGATTATGATTGGTATCAACGCGACGACCCTTGCGAAGAATCCTATTTCAACAACAAGACCGTTAGCAGAAATATCTTGGCTAGCGACATTGGCATCATTGCCAAAGTGGGCACCACGGGCGAGTTGAACATATTCACCACGAATTTAGTTACTGCCAAACCCATGTCGAATGTGTCTATCACCGTGCTCGACTATCAAAGCAAAGAACTCAACAAAGTGGAAACCGATGCCGATGGCAAAGTAGTCATACAGTTGAAGAAAGTGCCTTTTCTGATTGTTGCCAAAAAGGGTGAACAACGCGCCTATCTGAAACTCGTTGGCGGTTCTTCTTTATCTTTAAGTATGTTTGATGTGGGGGGAGAAGCCGTGCGCAAAGGCATCAAGGGCTTCTTATATGGCGAAAGGGGCGTGTGGCGTCCGGGCGACTCTATCTATCTCACTTTTATTTTGGAAGATAAACTACATAAGCTTTCGCCCGAAACGCCTGTGATTTTCGACTTGACGAATCCCCGTGGACAGAAGGTGCAACATATCGTGAAGACCACGTCCGTAAATGGCTTTTATGATTTCCGCACTGCCACCGACCCGAGTGCTTTGACAGGCTATTGGACTGCCAATGTTCGCGTAGGAGGTTCCGATTTCAGCAAATCATTGAAGATAGAAACCGTTAAGCCCAACCGTTTGAAGATAAAGTTAGATTTCACCTCGGAGAAAATCACCAAAGAAACCAAGGGCGTGTTAGAATCCAAATGGTTGCATGGTGCCATTGCTAAGAATCTTAAAGCCGATATATCCATGGTACTGAATCGCACGACAACGGCTTTCGAGAAGTATTCAACCTATGTATTTGACGATCCTTCGAAGAAGTTCTATGCTGAAACCTATAAGATTTTTGATGGCAAACTCGACGATCAAGGCAAAGCCGATATCTTCCCCGACATCAGCATTGACAACACTGCTCCGGGTGTGCTTCGTGCTAACTTCGAAGCCCGCGTGTTTGAGCAAGGTGGCGACTTTAGTGTGGATCAGTTTTCATTCCTTTATTATCCTTTCAAGAGTTATGTGGGTGTCTATATTCCCGAAGGAGATAAGAATTCGCGCATGCTTTATACCGATAAAGACTATACAATGAAATACGTGAACCTTGATATGAAAGGCAGTCCGATTTCATCCAACAAAGTGAAGGTGGATATCTACAAAGTAGGATGGCGTTGGTGGTGGGACAACTCAGGCAATGATGTGGCTGATTTCGTTCGTAGCGTGTATAACGAACCGTATAAATCGTATGAACTCACCGTTGCCCAAGGCAAGGGACAGTTTATCGTGAACATTCCCGATGGCGATTGGGGACGTTATTTTATTCGCATCACCGATAAAGAAAGCGGACACAGCACGGGCAAGATCGTCTATTTCGATTGGCCCGGATGGGCATCTCGTTCCAGCGAAGGCAAGGAAGGTGCTGCCATGCTGATGTTCTCTGCTGATAAAGATAAATATAAAGTCGGTGATGAGGTGAAACTCACCATCCCCACTAGCGAAGGCGCTCGGGCATTGATAACCTTAGAAACAGGCTCCAAAGTATTAAAATCCTATTGGGTGAATACCGAAAAAGATCAAACGATATTCTCATTCACTGTGACTGAAGAGATGGCTCCCAACATCTATGTGGGCGTAACCTTGATACAACCCCACGGACAAACCGCCAACGATTTGCCTATCCGTCTCTATGGCATCATCCCCATATTGGTGGAAGACCCCAACACCCATTTGCGACCTGTAATTAAAATGCCTGATGTGTTGCGACCCGAAGAAAACGCAAGCATCACCATCAAAGAAGAAACAGGCAAAGCGATGACCTACACCGTAGCCGTGGTTGACGAAGGCTTGTTGGATTTAACCAAATATAAAACGCCCGACCCATGGAACTATTTCTACGCACGGGAAGCGCTCGGCGTGAAATCATGGGATTTATACGATTATGTGATGGGCGCTTATGGCGGTCAGTTAGAACGCATCCTCAGCATTGGCGGGGGCGATGATGGCGGCAGCGGCGAAGGCAAGAAAAACGCCAACCGTTTCAAACCTATGGTGAAGTTCTTTGGTCCGTTTGCTTTGGGTAAAGGCGCGTCCAACACCTACAACTTCAAAATGCCGCAATACATCGGCTCCGTCCGCGTGATGGTGATTGCAGGACAGGATGGCGCCTATGGTTCCGCAGAGAAAACCGTTGCCGTACGCAAGCCATTGATGTTGCTTGCCACCCTGCCTCGCGTAGTGGGTCCCGGCGAAACGGTATCTTTGCCTGTGAGTGTGTTTGCTATGGAAAAATATGTCAAGAACGTAAGCGTGAAGGTTACCACCAACGATATGTTTACTATCATGGATAAAAACAGCAAGGCAATAACCTTTAGTGAAATAGGCGACGAATTGGTCACCTTCCAACTGAAAGTGAAAGATGCTATGGGTGTAGGTAAAGTGCGTGTTACTGCCGTTAGTGGAAAAGAAACCGCTGCTTTCGATATCGAAATTGATGTGCGCAACCCCAATCCCGAAGTCACCGAAGTGCTGTCAGAGATAGTGAAAACGGGACAATCATGGAACACCAACTTCACTCCCGTGGGTATAGCAGGTACCAACAAATGCGTGATAGAAGTGTCGGGCATTCCTCCTATCAACCTCGAGAAACGCTTGAAATATTTGGTGCATTATCCCTATGGATGTATAGAACAAACCACCTCCTCGGTGTTTCCGCAGTTGTATCTTTCCGATTTGATGGATGTGGATGAGGTGATGAAAAACACTATCGAACGCAACATCAAGGCAGGTATCAATCGCATCAACTCCTTCCAAACGTCCTCGGGCGGCTTTTCTTATTGGCCCGGCTCTTACGAAGCGGACGAATGGGGCACATGTTATGCCGGACAATTTCTGTTAGAAGCTAAAGAAAAAGGCTATACGGTTTCGTCTGTCATGCTGAAGAAATGGGAGAAATATCAGAAACGGAAATCTTTGGAGTGGACGTCTTCTTATACGAAATATTATTACAACTATGATTTGGTGCAAGCCTATCGCCTTTACACCCTCGCGCTAGCAAAATCGCCCGAACTCGGTGCCATGAATCTCTTGAAGGAACAAAAGAACCTGTCGGCGCAAACCAAATGGCGTTTGGCTGCAGCGTATCAATTGGCAGGGCAAAGCGATGTGGCGAAACAACTCATTGCGGGAGCCTCCACCTATATCAAACCCTACAAAGAGATGGCATTCACCTACGGCAGCGACGAACGCGACCGTGCCATGATCGTAGAAGCATTAACCTTGCTCGACCAACGCACCAAAGCAGCGCCCATCGTCAAACAAATATCCGAACGACTGAGCAAAGACCAATGGATGAACACCCAATCAACCGCCTACTGTTTGATGGCGATATCGAAATTTGTGAAAGCCACCAGCGGCAACGGCAGCATAGATATTTCCTATTCGGTGAACAACGGCACCCTGATACAAAAGAAATCCGACAGACCTGTTTGCACCATTGATTTGGGCATCAAAAACCCTATACAAAAAGCAAAGCTTAAGATCAAGAACAACGGCAAAGGGCTGTTGTATGCTCGCCTCATCATGACAGGCATCCCCGCAGCAGGCGACGAAAAAGCTACGGACAACAATCTCAAGATTGAAGTGCTCTACAAAACCCTCAAGGGAGATAAGATTGACCCCGTGAAGTTGGAGCAAGGCACCGACCTCATCGCCGAGGTGACCATCACCAACCCGGGCTTGATGGGATTCTATTATAACATGGCGCTGTCGCATATTTTCCCTTCGGGATGGGAAATCCACAACACCCGCATGGACAATTCGTATGGAACGCTCACCATGTCCTCTTACGACTATCAGGACTTCCGCGACGACCGCGTTTATACTTTCTTCAGCATAGGCACCAACGAAAAAAGAACCTACAAAGTGCTGCTCAACGCTAGCTACCTCGGGCGTTTCTATCTGCCAACGGTTAGCTGCGACGCCATGTATGACGATGGCATCTATGCCCGCACCAAAGGGATGTGGGTAGAAGTAGTGCCGTTTGCCGATAAGGCGACCGCGAAGAAGTAGCGGAGGTGTGGATGAATAATATAAAAGGCTTGATTCCGGGAGGAGTCAAGCCTTTTGTTTTGTTGATAGGTTAATTGGTTGATTGAGTCAATTGAGGTTTGAGGATAGCGGATGCAAGGGATGGAAGCTGTGCAAAACCAGGATGGAAATTACTTGAACTGTGAGAAAATAAATAAAATAGTTATTCCAATGCTTAACCAAATAAAAGAAAATAACGCAAAAAAGCCAGAGCGACGTTTCATTTCATTAATTTTATCAGTACCTATATCCATATATGTTTTAATAATCATCATGTTTCTTTTTTTATAATTAAAAAATAGTATATGACTCAGCATAAAGAAAACCATTAAAACACTCCCAATAATTACTGAAAAATCGTCAAAATTAAAACACTTCTGATTTATTGAATCGGTAATTGGCTTTATAATTATTGTAAAACCAATTAGTATTGGAATAATAATAACCATTAGGCAAATTGATAATAGTATTTCACCATGATATTTTGAATCCACTTCATCACGTGAGTTTTTGCTATACATAAAAAACCCAAAATAAAGCTTTTCGTAAAAAGTTATTATTCTTTTCATACTCTTAAAAATTTCCTCAAAAGTAAACAAAAAAGGCTTCCCTAATTAAGCGAAGCCTTTTTTTTATTTCTCGGTAGAAATAGATTTTAATTATAATGGAATGGTAGCTATATCCGAACGGATACCAATTTCTTCGTCGTTTAAGACTAAGAAGACATAATATTGACGTTGTTCGGATGTGGCTCCGCCAATATTTGGACGTGTGTCAATGGTATGAGGATGGGTAACATGTTTTAAATAAGTGAAAGCTGTTTCACTTCCGCGTTTGCAATAAATATTGCCACCTTCGGCATGTTCTAATGTAAATTTAATGTCCACACCGTTAGGTGCGACAGCCAATTTAACCGTAGTTTTTACGGTCATAGGGTCGAA
>CAIOYH010000069.1 GCA_903862465.1 uncultured bacterium
AATTTTATAAAATCATGCAAGGTTCCTCAACAGAGTCGGTCTAATTTTATAAAATCATGCAAGGTTCCTCAACAGAGTCGGTCTAATTTTATAAAATCAAGCAAGGTTCCTCAACAGATTAGGTCTGATTTTTTAAAATCAAGCATGGTTTGTCAACAGATTAGGTCTGATTTTTTAAAATCAAGGCTACTCTGTTAGAAGATGATGTGTGCATTAATAAATGTATATATACTGTAAAACAAGCATTTACCCATAAATAAATCATCCAAACCACCCTAAACTCCTAGCCATTCCCCAAATCAATAAAAACACCCAAATCCTAATAGCCTATCAGTCTAAATCCTAAAAGTCTAAACCCCTAGAGTCTAAACCCCTAAATATCCAACGCCATCACCACCAATTCCGCTATGTCGAAGTTAAAAATTTCTTCTTCGCGGTTCTTATATTTCAGTCCGTCGGTCAACATCGTCATGCAGAAGGGGCACGACGAGGCAATGATGTCCGCGCCGGTCTTCAGCGCCTCTTCCGTGCGTTCGATGAAGATCTCCTTGTCGCCCGTTTCGGCTTCTTTGAACATCTGTCCGCCGCCCGCACCGCAACAAAGGGCAAAACTTTTGTGACGAGGCATCTCCACATGCTGCGTGTCCATGGCTTTCAGCACTGCCCGCGGCGCCTCGTATATATTGTTGGCACGTCCCAAATAACACGGGTCGTGAAACGTAATTTTTTTGTCGTTCAGCAACTCCCCGGTCATCTCCAATTTGCCGTTCGCTATCAGTTCCTGCAAATATTGCGTATAATGCACCACTTCGTAAACGCCCCCCAAGTCGGGGTACTCATTTTTGAAGATATTATAGCAATGCGGACATATTGTGAGTATCTTTTTCACCTTATAATTGTCGAAAGTCGCTATATTTGTCAACGCCTGCATCTGATACAGCATCTCGTTTCCTGCGCGGCGGGCAGGATCGCCGGTGCAAGTCTCTTCCTTGCCCAACACGGCATAGTCCGCGCCAACAAACGTCAATATTTTGATGAAAGCCCGCGCCACTTTTTTATATCTATCGTCAAAAGCGCCTGCACATCCCACCCAAAAAAGGTATTCCGGCTCGCGCCCCTGCGCAAACACGTCTGCCATGATAGGAACTTCAATGTTTTGTGATTCTTGCATATCGTTATTTTTGTCTAAAAAGATTAGCTATGGATAATTGTGGATATAAATTTCTGTAAAAAGCTATATTTTCATGTTTTGGGGGATGTCTTTTGCCCAAATCATGCGGTCTTCGGGCGAAAATTGCCAAGGCGCACCATTATTTGTGATATTGGTAAACATCATGTTGAGCCCGCTCGGCGCGGATGACTCTTCCATCACCAAATAGCGCCTCAAATCCACAATAAGCGTGGGTTGATTTATGTTTACGGGGCACTCCTTGGCGCAAGCATTGCAGGTAGTACATGCCCAAATCTCTTCTTTTGTAGTAAAATCGTTCAACAACGAACGTTGGTCGTCGAAATCTTTCCCGCTTTTGATGATACCCGGTCCTTTTTGGTTCATGCGGGCTCTCAAATCCATCATCACCTTGCGTGGAGAGAGCTTTTTTCCCGTTAGATTGGCAGGACACACCGAAGAACAGCGTCCACATTGCGTGCAGCAAAGGGAATCGAAGTAATTCTTCCACGTCACGTCCTCTACGTCCTTCACCCCAAAGCGTTCAATCACCGCCGCGCCGCTTTCCGGGGTCGCAAAGGCTGTTTCGGGGTTCATCATCAGCTTAATTTCCTTGGTTATATTGTCCATGTTGGGCAATTTTCCCAAAGGATCGAGGCGACTCAGAAAAGTGTTGGGCACCGAAAGAAAAACGTGGAAATGTTTAGAATAGGGGAGGATGTTGGCAAACAAAAATATCAACAGTATGTGCCACCACCAACTCATCTCGTACAAAATCACGGCACTTTCGTGTTCCATGTCCTGCAAATATCCTGCGAGAAACATGCTCACGGGGTAATATCCCTTCAAAGGCACAGGATTTTCGACACAATAAAACACATTCATCGCCAACAAAGAAACCATCAGCAGAAAGATCAACGACAATGCCACATAAGCGTCAATATGATTCTTATGCGATAGTTCGCGTCCCGCAAAACGTTTGATTTTGAAGAATAACCTACGGATGATGAAGAAGAAAATCGCAAAAAGAATGATTAACGCGAAAATATCTCCTGACGCAAATATGATTTTATACCATAAACCATCCGTATAAAAGAGTCTTTCGCTGCCCGTCAGCCCATCGAAAATCATTTCCACACTGCCCAACAAAATAACACAGAAACCCCAAAACACCAATGCATGTAAAAATCCGATAACAGGTTTGCGGAATATTTTTGTCTGCAAAAAAGATACTTCGAACATCAAAACAAACCTTTTGACATAGTTTTTTATGGGAAAACGCTTCGTAATTCGGAAAAAATAATACAATCTTCTCACCGTGTAAGCAAAAACTCCCAAGGTGATGAGCAGTGTAATGATAAAAATGATTTGTTTTGCCATATTTATTGTTCAGTTTATTGATGTGAAAACACTTGATATTACTACATTTTACGGGGATTTTTCCTTTCTTTAGATGTTACGATAAATCGGGAGTAAAAATACAAATTATTTTTTATTTTGGAAGAAAAATTTATGATGACATTTTCTTTTCTTGATTAGCCGTGTTTCTAGACCGCTAGCTTTGGAAAAAAAAACCAAATCCCAAGCACCAAATTCCAAATCCCAAGGAAAAAAGAGGGCTTTACTTTTCTATTGATAGAGATGTTTTTTACTACGAAGACATAAAGAACAGTAAGTATCAATAAGGTTTCTCAGTGTCTCTTAATGTTCTCAGTGTCTCAGTGGTGAAAAAATATTATTTGAATTTAAAGTTTCCTAGAGCTTTCTTCTATATTTATAAAAATAGATAGGTGAGTAAATGCAATTCAATAAAATCAAAAGAAGCAACCTATTTGAGTTTTTGTCATTTTTATTGAAATAAATAAAATTATCTACCAATAGGAAAATTACCGAAATTTGAATGATTAGCATTATGATTCTTCCAATTACGCTTACATATAGAATATGTATTACATCATTTATGTTTCCCAATTTTAATACAATACAAATAATTGGAGCAATAATATATAGCAATCCAATTATATGAATGTAAAAAGAAGTCTTTAATAAATGCTTTTTCATGTTATTTGTTTATAGTTTCCATGATTTTCCTCCTTGGTATTTGGAATTTGGGATTTGGAACTTGGTTCTTAACTCTTGGTATTTGGAATTTGGTATTTGGAGCTTGGTTCTTACTTGCTGATGCTAAAATTTCCTTCAGATAATAACTTCTCCAAGTAGTGAAATTCAATATTATATACTTTCTTTATCTCTGAAATGTCTCGAAGGATATTCTCATCAGGAATAATGCTTTGTTTTCTTTTAGTTCCGACGATAAGAACATTTTTCGGGGTATGTTCGCTTGAGATAAACTCAAAAACTTTTGTTTTATAGCCATACGCCTCTAGCAACATGGCGCGCAAAGCGTCGGTGAGGAGTTCCGCTTGTCGTTCTGCGAGGATACCGTATTTAATCAGGTGTTTCAACACATTGTTGGGGTTCATCTGCTTGCGAATTTGCTTGTGGCAACAAGGTGCGCAGATAATAATTTGCGCATGATGCTGTATGCCGCTAAAGATGGCGTCGTCCGTGGCTGTATCGCAGGCGTGCAGCGCAATCAGCATGTCCATTTTCTTCACCACCGTGTCCTGAATGCTTCCTGTTTTGAAATGCAATTTGCCGAAACCTGCCTTGTGTGCAATCAAATTGGTCTTTTCCACCAATTCTTTGCGGAATTCCACGCCCGTGATGTCGGCTTTTTTCTTCAGATGGTTCACCAAATAGTCATACAAGGCAAAAGTCAGATAACCTTTGCCCGATCCCATATCCACCACCGAGAAATTTTCGGGCAGGGCAGCAGCCCCCACAATAGCGTCAATGATTTCGATATATTTATTGATTTGCCGATACTTATCTTCCATCGTATTTTTGATTTTCCCGTCCGAAGTGGTAATTCCCAGCTCGTTCAGGTAAATATTATTTTGTGGAAGTATGTAGCGTTTCTTACTATTATCGTGACTATAGGCAGGCACTTCTGCCAAAGCCACCGTTTTTCTATTTACTTTGACATCACCTTTATTGTTGATAATCAAAAAACGATTTTCCGAAGCAGTGAAGATGTCCGCCTGAAAGAAATCCTTGGCAAGCATCTCTGCGATGAGTTGTCCTGCGGTCTGAAAATCGAAATTCTTCGTAATATCCTTAGTAGGGTAGCGATACACGAAAGAAATTTTCAAGTCATTCTTCACCTTCACCACCTTCCCGAAAACATTATTCAGGTCCGTGGATTTATCACGCTTATGACTCAGCGTAATTTTGATAAAAGTATTATTTTGCAGGCTTTCTGCAAAAAAATCTAGGAAGCTTTTCAATGGATTTTGTGCCATAAAATTGATTTAGGTCAAATTGTGCTCAAAGATATGGATAATTTCCCAAACGCAAGCACGATTGCTTTAAATTTGTCATATATATAATTAGGTATGGAAATCCTCCCGTAACAAAGACAATGAAGAATAACGTGATTTCTTTACCACCCTTTAAACTCTTACTATTGAGTTTTTAATTTTCCTTTGCAGCTAAAAATAAAACCCATAAAAAATGCCCTTGATTATTCACTAGAAGAATAACGCAAGGGCAAGATTAGTAGATTTGAGATTTTCGACTAGTATGTTCTCGTTTGTTTAATGGTTTAAGTTGTGTAAACTGAATGCAAAACCAATTTAAAACGAGGAAATACTATGCATGCGAACCATCGCAAAAAGGTTTGTTTTTAGTTTCCTTACACATACACATATAATGTGTACCTGTTTTTTCTGCTTTAAACACGGTTGGGACTATTTCTGAGCCAACATGTGCGCCATCGCAATAAGGTTGATTTTTTGATAAGCCACATGCGCACCACGCGTATGTTTCGCCTTCTTGCAGTTCTTTTGCCACGGGGGAATCGCCTGCTCTGTTTGGAGTTTTCATGCTAATTTTTGTTTGTTTAAGATATATAAATGTATTAAAAGATTCTCGTGCGAAAAAAAATCTATATTTTGCTCTTTTTATTTAAGTTGAAATCGCGCGTCAAACTGAATGCGAATGAATATTTAGGCGTTAATTGTCTGCCGTTGTAGTTTTTCCAAACAGGTAAATCAAATAAACCTGCAAGGTGCCATGCATGAAATAAAGAATAGCTGATGGATGCTGACAAAATCATGAGTTCGCCACCTGTATTGTAGGCAAATTCACCATTGCCATAATCTTTGAACCGAAATTCATTACGTAATTGCAACACGGCAAAGAGATTCTTTACAACTTTCTTACTTAGGAAAAAAGAATTGGTGATACTGCTGCCATATCTGTAGTCTTTATTGCTAGTAAAATTATATTCATATTTATTTACAGTCATAAAACGCATCGTAATTGCGGGAAAATCTTTGCTAAAGATAACATGTGCAGAAGCTCCAAAAGCATTTGTTGAAGGTTGTAAATCTATTGTGATCTTACTGCCATTCACAAATAAAGGATTGAAGGAGAAAGGATATTTGAATCCAAGTCCAACAGTGAGTTCAATACCTTTTTGAGGTTTGATGAAGGCGCCATACTTAAAGGTTACACCGCCATTGGTTAATCCATAACCACGTGCTTTTTGTATTGTGTCATTGATAAGAAATACTTGGGTCTTATTAATAAAGTACCCGATATCTGCATCAACCGTCAGTCGCTTAGTTATACCATAGGACAAAGTTACACCCGAGTAATTAAAAAATGAATTTTTAAGGCTATTTAGTGTCTTAACCGGCTTATAGCCCTCGTAATAGGTGTCGAGATAGTTGTAGCGATAAAAAGCAATGAAACGAAGATGATTCTTTGCAAGAACACCCACATAAGTTGAAGCTCCGGCAGGGCTTCCCATCGAACAGCATTGCGCGAAAGTTTTGTTCGCAAAAAGTAAAATTACTGAAATGGAACAAAAAAATACTCTTCTGCTTGTCATGTTATTGTTTAGAAGTGATGATTATATCTTTGGATGCCGAATTACTATGGCTGTCAGAGACAGTGCAGGTAACTTTAAATCTGTCGTTATGGCAAACATTCCATTGGATGTTAGCACCACTTCCGATAATAGTTCCATAAGGGTTTCCGTTAAGATCAGCAGATGCCCAAGTATAAGTCAATCCATCACCTGTAGCAGTGGCAATAATGTGAATTGTTGTGGTTACAGTAACCACAGTGTCGGATGCATTAAGACTTGTAAAAGCAAATGGAGTTTGTGTGCCGGTGTTGCTTTTATCTTTTTTACAAGAATAACATAAAACGAAAGATGAAACAAATAATAACAAAATGATTTTCTTCATAATAATTGATTTAAGTATTTGAGTACAAAATTACATATAAAAATCTACATAATCCTACTTTGCTGACGATTTAACATCTTTTATGATAGCCTCCAATAAAAAAGCCCTGATTTCAGGGCTTTTAAATATAACTGTTATTCTAAAGAATGAACCACCAATCCACTTCTCAGTTTGGGCTCAAACCAAGTTGTTTTTGGCGGCATAATGTTTCCTGAGTCTGCAATATCTATCAATTGTTTCATGGAAACAGGGAATAGGGCAAAGGCTGCTTTCATCTCGCCCGAATCAACGCGCTTCTGAAGTTCACCCAATCCGCGAATGCCACCAACAAAATCAATGCGTTTGTCGGTTCTCAAATCTTTAATGCCTAATATCTCATCCAAAACTAACTTAGAAAGTATGGTAACATCAAGAACTCCGATAGGATCGGCATCATTATAGGTGCCGGGCTTTGCTGTCAGAGAATACCACTTGCCTTCCACATACAAACTAAAATTATGAAGTTGTACGGGCTTGTAAATTTCGGAACCTTTCAGTTCTATATCGAAGACTTTTGATAGTTTTTCAATCAGTTCAGTAGGAGTGAGGTCATTTAATGTTGATACCACACGATTGTAGTCTATAATCGTAAGTTGGTTGTCGGGAAAATGAACAGCCAAAAAGAAATTGTATTCTTCCTTTTCCGTGTGATTGGGATTGTTCTTTTTCTTCTCATTACCAACCAAGGCTGCCGCCGCTGTTCGATGATGCCCATCTGCAACATATGTTGCAGGAACCATCGCGAACAATGTAGTGATTTTGTCAATCGTACCCTGATCTTTAATCACCCAAAAATGATGACCAAAACCATCGTTACTTGTAAAATCATAATCTGCCTTCTGTGTCTTTACGATTTCTTCCACAATAATGTCAATAGCTTTAACCGCAGGATAGGTAAAAAAAAACAGGCTCCATGTTGGCATTGGTGATGCGAACATGTTTCATGCGGTCTTCTTCTTTATCCTTACGTGTGAGTTCATGCTTTTTGATGATGCCATTCATGTAATCATCAACACCGGCACAGCCCACAAGCCCATATTGCGTTTTGCCATTCATCGTTTGAGCATAAATATACAAGCAAGGAGTTTCGTCCGCAACAAGCCATCCATTATCTTCAAACTTGATAAGATTTTCTTTGGCTTTGTTATAGACTGCATCATCATGCTCGTCCATGCCAAGAGGCAAATCTATTTCAGGCTTGATAATATGCAACAACGAATACTCATTTCCTTCAACTTCGACGCGCGCTTCTTTCGAATTTAGTACATCATAGGGGCGCGAAGCCACTAAATGCGCTAATTCCTGAGGTGGGCGTAACCCTTTAAACGCTTTTAAAATTGCCATGATTTCTTTATTTTAATTTATATAAAAGATATCAGCAATAAAATATTCAATACACTAAACAACAAAAAAGATTAGTTGGACAAATCAATATCAGCATTATAATCATATTCCTCACGAGGTTTTTCATTGCTACGTTCCCTACGTTCTATAGAATTGATTAATGCGGCTATCATTCTAGTTAATTCAATCAAGGTGTTTTTTGATTCCTCAAGGCTATTCTCACTTAACAAATTCAGTTTATGACAAATAGTTGATATAACCATACACTCTCGTATAGAGGTTTTTGCCGTTTTTAAATAAACAATAAATTGAGATTTGTTTCGTGCCGAACCTTCTGCTATATTTATTGCAATTGCCTGAGCAGCATTCATAAATTTGGCAGATAGACCATTTATTTCCGATTCAGGAAAGAGCTCGGTGTTGGAATGAACCCAACAAACGTAGTCTAAGGCTTTATTGTAGATTCTGAGGTCTTCGAATCTGAAAAACTGATTGTTTGATTTTTCTGTTTCCATTACTAGTAAGGGTATTTAGTTAGAATTGAAATTTTATTGCTTTGTTAGAATTTGTTTACTTGAAAGGTGGTGATTCCATTGTTTAAGAAACCTACAATTTGGTTTGCGGCGGCTAAACCGGCATTGATGTTCGCTTCAGAAGTTTCTGCTCCTTGTTTTTTGGGAGTCGCATAATAACGATTCTCGAATTTGTCAACGATTTCTGCATGACAATCAGGTGCTATATCCGAAATGTATTTAAAGTCGGGGCGTTCTTCAAGAATTTTTTTTAGAGAATCTTCGTCCACAACTTCTTTGCGAGCTGTATTTACAACAGTGGCGCCTTTTGGCATTTTGGACAACAAATCAAAATTGATTGACTTTTTCGTCTTATCATTAGCAGGAATATGCAAAGAAATATATTGACAAGTACTGTAAAGCTCCTCAACTGTATCTAATGCAATAACCCCATCTTTTTCAATGGTAGGTTTGTCAATAAAAGGGTCAAAAGCATAAATCTTCATACCAAAGCCTTTGGCAATGGTAGCAACATGTTTGCCAACATAACCATAGGCGTGAATTCCAAGTTTCTTTCCTGCAAGTTCCGAACCTGATCCGCCCTTGAATTGCGCTCTTGCCATAAAAACCATCATGCCTAATGCCAATTCGGCAACAGCATTAGAATTTTGTCCGGGAGTGTTCATGGCAACAATCTTCTTTTCATTGGCAGCAACAATATCAATATTGTCGTAACCCGCACCGGCACGTACAATAATCTTTAAGTTTTTGCCGGCTGCAATGACATCTGTGGAAGCTTTATCGCTTCTGATAATCATGGCATCCACATCAGCAACGGCTTTAATTAGGTCAGCCTTGTCGGTATATTTTTCGAGAAGCACGGTTTCGAACCGTGCTTCATCAAATATATTTTTAATCCCATTTACGGCAGCAGCAGCAAATGGTTTTTCGGTAGCTATAAGTATTTTAGACATAACAATTGATTTATTAATTTAATTCTATAGTTACTATAAATTGTTTTTTTCGAATTCATTCATGCAATCCACCAAAGCTTGTACGCTTTCGTAAGGCAGTGCATTATAGGTTGATGCTCTGAAGCCACCCACGCTGCGATGACCTTTGATGCCACTCATGCCATTTGCTTTCGCAAAGTTCATGAATTCATCTTCCAAATGTTGATAGCCTTCGCGCATCACAAAACAAATGTTCATCAGCGAGCGGGAATCTTTTTCAACAGTGCCAATAAAAATCTTGCTGTTATCCATCGTATCATACAACAATTTGGCTTTTTTCTGATTCATTTCCTGCAACACTTTCACGCCGCCTAAGGATTTTATCCAACGCAAGGTTTCCATAATGGTATAGATAGGCAAACAAGGAGGTGTGTTATACATCGAACCTTCTTTGATGTGCACTCTATAGTCTAACATCGAAGGAAGAACGCGGTCAACCTTGCCCAAAATATCTTCACGAACAATAACAAAAGTGGCACCTGCTGGTCCCATGTTTTTTTGTGCACCGCCATAAATCATAGCATATTTGGAAACATCCACAGGACGACTAAATATATCGGACGACATATCGGCAACCAAAGGAACAGGAGAATCAATATCGGTGAAGATTTCTGTACCATAAATAGTGTTATTTGTAGTGATGTGCAAGTAATCAACATCGGTGGGGATGTTGGCGATAGGGGGATAAAAATTGTAGTTTTTGTCTGCTGAGGACGCAATAACATTGATCTCACCAAAGAGTTTTGCTTCTTTTATAGCTTTTTTTGCCCAAACGCCGCTATCAACATAAGCCGCTTTTTTGTTCAATAAATTAAAAGGAATCATGCAAAACTGCATGCTAGCGCCGCCGCCTAAAAATAATACCTGATAACCTTCGGGAATACCAAGTTGTTCTTTAAACAAAGCAACCGCTTCATCCATCACCGCTTGAAACTCTTTGCTACGATGCGAAATTTCGAGAATGGATAAACCGATGCCATTGAAATCGAGAATTGCTTTTGCAGTATTTTCAATAGCTATCCGTGGAAGTATTGAAGGACCTGCACTAAAATTATGTATTTTTTTCATGTGAAATAAGGTTAAATAATGAATTAAAAATTTCCACAAAG
>CAIOYH010000070.1 GCA_903862465.1 uncultured bacterium
AAGGAAGGGGTCAAGAGTTCAATTCTCTTCATTGGCTCATTTTATAACAAATAATAACCTTTTTTGTAAACACCTATTCAAACAAACAATTAACAATGGCAAAAGAAAAATTTAATCGTTCCAAACCACATGTAAACATTGGAACAATTGGTCATATTGACCACGGTAAGACAACTCTAACCGCAGCAATTACAATCTGTTTAGCAGAAAAAGGTCTTTCAGAATTCAGATCATTCGATTCAATTGACAATGCTCCAGAAGAAAAAGAAAGAGGTATTACTATTAATACTGCACATATTGAGTACTCAACGGCAAACAGACATTATGCTCACGTTGACTGTCCAGGTCACGCTGACTACATTAAGAACATGGTTACAGGTGCTGCCCAAATGGACGGTGCAATTTTAGTTGTAGCTGCAACAGATGGTCCTATGCCTCAAACGAACGAGCACATTCTTTTAGCTCGTCAGGTAGGCGTTCCTAAAATAGTTGTATTCATGAACAAAGTTGACTTAGTTGATGATGAAGAATTATTGGAAATTGTTGAAATGGAAATCAGAGACAGATTGACATTCTATGGTTTCGACGGTGAAAACACTCCTATCATTAGTGGATCAGCTTTAGGTGGTTTGAATTTAGAACCAAAATGGATGGAAAAAATATTTGAATTAATGGATGCCTGTGATTCTTATATTCCTTTACCTGCTCGTGAAATTGATAAGGATTTTTTAATGCCTGTTGAGGATGTATTTTCTATTACTGGTCGTGGTACCGTTGCTACTGGTAAAATTGAATTCGGAGTTATCAACACTGGAGATCCAGTTGAAATTATTGGTCTAGGTGCTGAAAAATTAAAATCTGTTGTTACTGGAGTTGAAATGTTCCGTAAAATTCTTGACAGAGGAGAAGCTGGTGATAACGCAGGTTTACTATTAAGAGGTATTGATAAAGAATCAATATGCAGAGGTATGGTAATTGCAAAACCAGGTTCTATTAAACCTCATACTCATTTTAAAGCTGAGGTTTATATCTTGAAAAAAGAAGAAGGCGGACGTCACACTCCATTTCATAACAGATATCGTCCTCAATTTTATTTCAGAACAACTGATGTTACTGGTGAGTGTACTTTGCCAGAAGGAGTTGAAATGGTAATGCCAGGCGATAACTTAAGTATTGAAGTAACGTTAATTTCTGAAATTGCGATGACTAAAGGTTTACGTTTTGCTATCCGTGAAGGTGGTAGAACTGTAGGTGCAGGACAGGTTACAGAAATTATTGATTAATTAAAAATTGTATGCAACATGGCGTCCCGATATTATCAGGATGCCATTGTTGTCATAATAAACCTTGTTATGTGATATGTAAACGGGTGTAGCTCAATTGGTAGAGTGGCGGTCTCCAAAACCGTAGGCTGTGGGTTCGACTCCTACCTCCCGTGCAATTAAAGGTTATATGAAAAAAATAAAAAATTATATAAAAGAAAGTTACGATGAATTGATGCACAAAGTCTCCTGGCCTACATGGAGTGAGCTGCAAAATAGTGCTATTGTTGTTTCCATTGCTTCCCTTATAATCGCAGTTGCGGTATATCTGATGGATATTACATTTAGTACTGTACTAAAACAGTTTTATAACCTGTTTTAGATTATTTTCAGGTCGTTATTATCAATTACATTACGTTCCTCCTATGGGAGTTTGAATTATGAATGAGCAAGTAAAAAAGTGGTATGTTGTTAAAGCCATAAGTGGTAAAGAAAAGAAGGTTAAGGAATTAATTGAAAGTGAGATCAATTACTCGAATCTTTCTGACTTTATTTCTCAGGTGCTAATACCAACTGAAAAAATCTACCAAGTAAGCAAAGGAAAAAAAATTAGCAAGGAAAGAAATTATTTTCCGGGTTATGTTTTGATTGAAGCTTTACTTGTAGGCGAAGTTGCTCATATTCTAAAAAATATTCCGGGAGTATTAGGATTCTTAGGCTCAAAAGGCGAACCCATTCCTATGCGACAATCAGAAGTAAATAGAATTTTGGGTAAAGTTGATGAACTTTCCGAAAAAGGAGAAGAAATCAGCGAACCTTTTATTGTAGGCGAATCAGTAAGAGTAATAGACGGACCATTCAACAGTTTTAGTGGAATTATCGAAGAGGTGAACGAAGAAAAGAAAAAATTAAAAGTCATGGTTAAAATCTTCGGTAGAAAAACTCCACTTGAACTAGCTTTTGTTCAGGTCGAAAAAGAATGACGATCAAATGTTTTACGATGCTAAAAATAATTAAAAAATGGCAAAAGAAGTAAGCGGATTAATTAAGTTACAAATCAAAGGAGGAGCAGCCAATCCTTCGCCCCCTGTGGGACCTGCATTAGGTGCCAAGGGTGTGAATATAATGGAGTTCTGTAAACAGTTTAATGCAAGAACGCAAGATAGTGCTGGGAAAATAATCCCTGTAATTATCACTGTTTACAAGGACAAATCTTTTGATTTTATAATTAAAACTCCACCTGTAGCAGTACAATTACTGGAAGTAATTAAAAAACAAAAAGGCTCTCCTGAACCCAACAGGAATAAAATAGGTTCTATTACCTGGGAACAAGTACAGGTAATTGCCGAGGCAAAAATGGTAGATATGAATTCTTTCACTATTGAATCGACAATGAGAATGGTAGCTGGTACTGCACGCAGCATGGGAATAACAATACAGGGAAATCCACCCTTTTCAGTTTAATAAGTGGTAAATTTTAACTTTTGAACAATGACTAAAATATCAAAGAAAAGAAAAGAGGCGTTTAAACTGGTCGACAAAAGCAAAGTAGTTTCGTTAGAAGAAGCTGCTGGATTAGTAAAGAAGATTACATATACTAAATTTGATGCTTCCGTTGATATAGATGTCCGATTAGGTGTAGATCCCCGCAAAGCAGATCAAATGGTTCGCGGTATCGTTACTCTACCTCACGGCACAGGAAAAACTGTCAGAGTTCTTGTATTATGCACTCCCGACAAGGAAGAAGAAGCAAAAAATGCTGGTGCAGATTATTACGGACTTGACGACTATATCACCAAGATTAAAGAAGGATGGACAGATGTAGATGTGATTATTACTATGCCGAGTGTTATGCCTAAAGTAGGTGCTTTAGGTCGTATTCTTGGACCACGAGGACTAATGCCCAACCCAAAATCAGGGACTGTAACAATGGAAATTGGAAAAGCGGTAACTGAGGTTAAGGCAGGTAAAATTGATTTTAAAGTTGATAAGTATGGTATCATTCATGCTGGTATTGCTAGAGTTTCTTTCGACAACAATAAAATTGTTGATAATGCAAAAGAAATTTTACAAACGATACTACGCTTGAAACCATCTTCTGCTAAAGGAACTTATGTTAAAAGCATTTATTTGTCTTCAACAATGAGTCCCGGAATTCAGATTGACGCAAAATCAATAATATAAATATTTAATAGGAAATAATCTGAATATATGAAAAAAGAAGAAAAAAATCAGGTTATTGTGGCTTTAACCGAAGAGCTAAAGTTAGCTAATAACTTTTATATTACTGATATTACCGATTTAAATGTTGAGAAAACAAATGCACTACGTCGCCTTTGTTTTAAACGCAACATAAAGCTCACCGTAGTGAAAAATACATTGCTAAGAAAAGCAATGGAACGTTCTGAAAAAGATTTTAACGAATTATATTCCGTTTTGGTTGGTGGTACATCATTAATGATGTGTGAAACCGCCAATATTCCTGCTAAACTGATTGTTGAGTTTAGAAAAGCCAATAAAATTGAAAAACCAATTTTAAAAGGAGCTTTCATTCAAGAATCAATCTATTTAGGAAATGAACAACTCGCGGCATTAGCTTCATTAAAATCGAAAAATGAGCTTATCGGGGATATCATCGGATTGCTACAATCACCCGCAAAAAATGTCATCAGTGCATTACAATCTGGTGGTCATACGATTTCAGGTATCGTAAAAACATTATCAGAAAAACCTGAGTAATTAAAATTATTATTAAAATTCTTGGTAAAACAATTAAAACTTAAATAAAATGACAGATTTAAAGGCTTTTGCAGAACAATTGGTTAATTTAACCGTTAAAGAGGTTAACGAATTAGCAAAAATTTTGAAAGACGAATACGGAATTGAACCTGCAGCAGCAGCTGCAGTTATGGCAGCACCAGCAGGAGCAGCCGACGCAGGCGCTGAAGTTGAAGAAAAAACACGTTTTGACGTTATTTTGAAATCAGCAGGTCAGGCTAAATTAGGCGTTGTGAAACTTGTAAAAGAACTAACAAGCCTTGGCTTAAAAGAAGCTAAAGAATTGGTAGATGCAGCTCCTAAAGCAATAAAAGAAGGAGTAAGCAAAGATGAAGCTAATGCATTAAAATCGCAATTAGAAGAAGCTGGCGCTGAGGTTGAAATTAAGTAAGGATATTACTAAATTGAGAATAATGGTTTAGACTGCCAAATGGGAGTCTAAACCTTATTTTGTTATAATATGTTTTAATATTTTTCTTTTTACTTACCTTAAATCTTACGATGGTGGCTTCACATAAAATTGAAAAAATCAATTTCGCATCCACAAAAGTTCAAGCTGAATATCCTGATTTTCTTGAAATTCAAATAAAGTCATTTCGCGATTTTTTCCAATTGGAAACTACTCCCGAAAACAGACAAAATGAAGGCTTATATCGAGTTTTCGCTGAGAACTTTCCTATTTCGGATGCACGTAATAATTTTGTACTGGAATTTTTGGACTATTTTATTGATCCGCCAAGATACGTTCTCGAAGAATGTCTCGAACGTGGATTGACTTATAGCGTTCCACTCAAAGCTAAATTAAAACTTTATTGTACCGATCCGGAACATGAAGATTTTGAAACAATTATTCAGGACGTTTATTTGGGACCTATACCCTATATGACTCCTAAGGGTACTTTTGTGATTAACGGTTCTGAAAGAGTCGTAGTTTCGCAATTGCACCGATCTCCGGGGGTTTTCTTCGGAAAAACAAGACATGCTAATGGACAGACTTTATATTCTGCCCGCATTATTCCTTTTAAAGGATCATGGATCGAATTTGCAACTGACATTAATAATGTCATGTATGCTTATATTGATCGTAAAAAGAAATTGCCCGTAACAACCCTTTTAAGAGCTATTGGTTTCGAATCTGACAAAACTATCTTGGAGATTTTCAATTTAGCAGACGAAATAAAAGTTAATCGGAGTAATCTAAAGAAATTGATTGGCAGAAAACTTGCCGCACGTGTTGTACGCTCTTGGATTGAAGATTTTGTTGATGAGGATACAGGTGAAGTTGTTTCTATTGAAAGAACTGAGGTGCTTATTGATCGTGAAACTGTTATAGAAGTAGATCAAGTTAATATTATTATGGATTCGGGAGTTAAAACAATTCTTATTCATAGTGAGGACACCGATAATAATGACTATACGATCATCTTCAATACACTTCAGAAAGATCCTTCAAACTCGGAGAAAGAAGCTGTAGAATTTATTTATAGACTACTTAGAAATGCTGAACCTCCTGATGAAGAAACAGCAAGGGGAATTATAGAAAAATTATTTTTCTCTGACAAACGCTATGATTTAGGGGATGTTGGAAGATACCGCATAAATAAAAAACTGAACTTTGATATGAGTGTTAATACCAAAGTTCTTACTAAAGAAGATATTATTTCAATTATCAGATATTTGGTTGAACTGCAAAACATGAAGACCGATGTAGATGACATTGACCATTTAAGTAACAGAAGAGTTCGTACAGTTGGGGAACAATTATATGGACAATTTGGTGTTGGTTTGGCTCGTATGTCTCGTACAATTCGCGAGAGAATGAATGTTCGCGATAACGAAGTCTTTACTCCTGCTGATTTAATTAATGCCAAAACATTGTCTTCCGTTATCAATACATTTTTCGGAACCAATCAACTTTCTCAATTTATGGATCAAACCAATCCATTGTCGGAATTAACTCATAAGAGAAGAATTTCTGCATTAGGACCAGGTGGTTTGTCTAGAGATAGAGCCGGTTTTGAGGTTCGTGACGTACATTACACTCACTACGGACGTTTATGTACAATTGAAACACCTGAAGGTCCTAACATCGGGTTGATTTCTTCCTTATGTGTTTTTGCTAAAATCAACAAACTTGGTTTTATTGAAACTCCATACAATAGCGTAATAAATGGTTCTGTAGACGTCAACGAACACGCATTCTATCTTACTGCTGAAGAGGAAGAAGAAAAAATCATTGCTCAAGCAAGTACACCATTTGACCAAACAGGAAAAATTATTCAAAGTCAAGTAAAGGCACGTTTTCAGGCAGATTATCCTATGATAGAACCTGACAAAATCAACTTGATTGATGTGGCTCCTAACCAAATTGCATCCATTGCGGCTTCACTCATCCCATTTTTGGAACATGATGATGCTAACCGTGCGCTTATGGGTTCAAACATGATGCGTCAGGCAGTTCCTCTGATGATACCTGAAGCTCCAATTGTTCAAACTGGATTGGAAGGCAAAGTGGCAAAAGACTCACGTGTTTTAATCAATGCCGAAGGCAATGGCGTTATAAAATACGTTGATGCAAAAAAAATAGTTATCGAATATGAGCGCACTGAAAAAGAAAAGAAAGTAAGCTTTGAAGACGATATCAAAACATATAATCTACCTAAATTTGTAAAAACCAATCAAAGCACTTGTGTTAATCTAAAACCGATTGTTCGAAAAGGTCAACGCGTGAAAAAAGGCGATGTACTTTGCGAAGGTTATGCAACACAAAATGGAGAGCTCGCTTTAGGTCGTAACCTAAAAGTTGCTTTCATGCCTTGGAAAGGTTATAATTTTGAAGATGCTATTGTTATATCTGAACGTATTGTTCGGGAAGATGTTTTTACTTCTTTACATATTGAAGAGTTTATTTTGGAAGTTCGCGAAACCAAACGTGGCATGGAAGAATTGACTAACGATATTCCAAATGTAAGTATTGAAGCCACTAAAGATTTGGATGAAAATGGAATCATCAGAATCGGTGCTGAAGTAAATGAAGGTGATATTCTGATAGGAAAAATAACGCCAAAAGGTGAAACTGATCCTACCCCTGAAGAAAAACTTTTACGTGCTATTTTTGGTGATAAAGCCGGAGACGTGAAAGATGCTTCCTTGAAAGCGCCTCCTTCAATGAAAGGTGTTGTTATTGATAAGAAACTTTTCTCAAAAGTTATTCGTGATAAAAAGAATAAAGTAAAAGAAAAAGAAACTCTTAAAGAATTTGAGGAAAACTTTAATAAATCCATTGCCGAGCTTAAAACTAAACTCGTTGAAAAGCTAATTGATATCCTTGAAAATAAGAGTTCCCACGGTGTTTACAGTAACTTAAAAGAGGAAATCATTCCTAAGAAAGTTAAGTTTACCCATAAAGCATTGATGACTATTGATTACACTTCTGTGAATCCAACAAAATGGACTTCTGATAAAGAATGTAATGAATCTATTAAGGTATTGCTTCATAATTACACGATTAAGTATCGTGAGATTTTAGGAGTATATAATCGGAATAAATTTATTGAAACGGTTGGTGATGATTTACCTTCAGGCATTATTAAATTGGCTAAAGTTTATATCGCAAAGAAACGTAAACTTAAAGTTGGTGACAAGATGGCTGGACGTCACGGAAACAAGGGTATAGTTGCGCGTATTGTTCGCGATGAAGATATGCCTTTCCTTGAAGATGGCACTCCTGTTGATGTTGTTTTAAATCCATTAGGTGTACCTTCGCGTATGAACCTTGGACAGATTTATGAAACCGTTTTAGGATGGGCTGGTCAGAAATTAGGAATTTCATTTGAAACACCAATCTTTAATGGTGCGACTTTAGATGATATCAATGGCTACATGCGCAAAGCAGGTCTTCCTGAAAATGGCAAAGTATATTTATATGATGGTGGTACGGGCGAACGTTTTGACCAACCGGCTACTGTAGGTATGATATATATTTTGAAACTTCATCACCTTGTTGACGATAAAATGCATGCTCGTTCTATTGGTCCTTACTCTTTGATCACACAACAACCTCTTGGTGGTAAGGCACAATTTGGAGGTCAACGTTTTGGGGAAATGGAAGTCTGGGCTTTGGAAGCTTTTGGTGCAGCAAATATTTTGCAGGAAATTCTTACTGTGAAATCTGATGATGTTACCGGACGTGCTAAAGCTTATGAAGCACTTGTGAAAGGCGATAACATGCCGACCCCCGGAGTTCCCGAATCATTCAACGTGTTAGTTCACGAATTGAGAGGCTTAGGCCTGAATATTACTTTTGAAGAATAAATGTATTTTTTTCCTTTTAGGAACTAGAAATATTATAGTATGGCTTTTAGAAAAGAATTAAACACCAAAGGCAATTTTTCTAAGATAACGATAAGTTTGGCATCGCCCGAACATATCTTAGAACGCTCAAGCGGTGAAGTGCTAAAACCGGAGACGATCAATTATCGTACCTACAAACCCGAACGCGATGGTTTGTTTTGTGAACGTATATTCGGACCTGTAAAAGACTGGGAATGTCATTGCGGGAAATATAAACGTATCCGGTATAAAGGTATCGTGTGTGATCGATGCGGCGTGGAAGTAACCGAAAAGAAAGTTAGACGCGAACGTGTTGGACATATCCAACTTACCGTTCCTGTTGCTCATATTTGGTTTTTCCGTTCGCTACCAAATAAAATTGGTGCATTGCTCGGATTGCCTTCAAAAAAATTAGAAACAATTATTTATTACGAACGTTATGTTGTAATAAACCCGGGTATTAAAGAAGGTCTGAATTATTTAGACTTCCTGACCGAGGAAGAATATTTTGAGATTTTCGAGGAGTTACCAAAAGAAAATCAATATTTAGACGATAGCGATCCAAATAAATTTATTGCAAAAATGGGTGCTGATGCACTTTATGATTTGTTGGCTCGTCTTGATTTGGATGAATTATCATACACTTTAAGAGACAAAGCAAACAAAGAAACTTCGCAACAACGTAAGCAAGATGCCTTGAAGAGACTTCAAGTTGTTGAAGCTTTTCGCGAAGCAAACACCCGCATGGAAAACAATCCAGGATGGATGATAGTGAAAGTTGTTCCTGTTATTCCACCTGAACTTCGTCCATTAGTACCTTTGGATGGAGGTCGTTTTGCTACTTCCGATTTGAACGACTTATATCGTCGTGTGATTATTCGTAACAATCGTTTGAAACGCCTTGTTGAAATCAAAGCACCTGATGTTATTCTACGTAATGAAAAACGGATGCTTCAGGAAGCCGTTGACTCTTTGTTTGACAATTCGCGTAAAGCAAATGCTGTGAAAACAGAATCGAACAGAGCTTTGAAATCCTTAAGCGATAGTTTGAAAGGAAAACAAGGACGTTTCCGTCAGAACTTGTTAGGGAAACGTGTTGACTATTCTGGTCGCTCGGTTATTGTTGTGGGTCCTGAACTCAAATTAAACGAATGCGGTATTCCAAAAGAAATGGCGTCCGAATTGTTTAAGCCTTTCATCATTCGTAAGATGTTGGAAAGAGGTATCGTAAAAACAGTGAAATCAGCCAAGAAAATCGTTGACAGAAAAGATCCCGTAGTTTGGGATATTTTGGAAAACGTTTTGAAAGGACATCCCGTGATGCTCAACCGTGCTCCAACATTACACCGTTTGGGGATACAAGCATTTCAGCCCAAACTGATTGAAGGGAAAGCTATTCAATTACATCCTTTGGTTTGTACCGCTTTCAATGCCGACTTTGACGGTGACCAAATGGCTGTTCACGTTCCCTTAGGCAATGCTGCCGTGTTGGAAGCTCAAATTTTGATGTTGGCTTCTCATAATATTTTGAATCCTGCAAACGGTGCTCCTGTTGCAGTTCCATCACAGGACATGGTTTTAGGTTTGTATTATACCACCAAAGGTAGAAGAAACATTCCTGAAAACCCCGTATTAGGAGAAGGTTATACTTTTTATGGACCTGAAGAAGTCATCATCGCTTACAACGAAAAGAAAGTGGATCTTCATGCTTATATCAATTGCAAGATTGATACCGTTGAGGATGGAAAATACGTTAACAAGCTCATGGAAACAACTGTTGGACGTGTATTGTTCAATCAGGTAGTTCCGAAAGAATACGGCTATATTGATAAAGTTCTTACCAAAAAAGCATTACGCGATATCATTGGTGATATTCTGAAAATAGTTGGCACGGCTCGGACGGCTAAATTCTTAGACGACATCAAAGATTTAGGATTTACGATGGCTTTCAAAGGAGGCTTATCTTTTAACCTTGGCGATTTGGTTGTTCCGAAAGTGAAACCTGAATTAATTGGCAAAGCTGAAGCTGAAGTTCTAGAAATTAAGAACAATTATAATATGGGGTTCATCACCAACAATGAACGCTATAACCAAATTATTGACGTTTGGACACACACCAACTCACGTTTGACATTGACACTTATGGATCAATTGGCTCAACACATGCAAGGATTTAATCCTGTATATATGATGCTTGATTCGGGTGCTCGTGGTTCGAAAGAACAGATACGTCAGTTGTGTGGTATGAGAGGTTTGATGGCGAAACCACAAAAATCAGGTGCTACGGGTGGCGAAATTATTGAAAATCCAATTTTGTCGAACTTCCACGAAGGTCTTTCGGTTTTGGAATACTTTATTTCGACTCACGGTGCTCGTAAAGGTTTGGCTGATACGGCTCTTAAGACTGCCGATGCGGGTTACTTAACCCGTCGATTGGTGGATGTTACTCAAGATGTGATTATCTCAGAACCCGATTGCGGAACCTTGAGAGGTTTGACCATCACAGCCTTGAAAAAGAATGAAAATGTGGTTGAAAAATTATACGACCGTATCTTAGGTCGCGTAGCTTTACACGATATTTATCACCCACAAACCGGTGAATTGATTATCCCTGCCGGCGATGAATTAGTGGAAGAAGTTTGCGAAGTGATTGAAAACTCTCCTATTGAATCTGTTGAAATTCGTTCGGTGTTGACCTGCGAATCTCGTCACGGAGTTTGTGCAAAATGTTATGGACGTAATCTTTCTACAGGTATTATCGTTCAAAAAGGAGAAGCCGTCGGCGTTATCGCTGCTCAATCCATTGGGGAACCCGGTACACAGTTAACTTTGCGTACGTTCCATGAAGGGGGGGTTGCCGGTGTGAACATCGCATCTTTATCAAAAATTGAAGCCAAATATGACGGTATCATCGAAATTGATGAACTTCGTTCGGTTCAATATACCAACCCTGAAGGCAGCACTTACGATGTGGTCATCGGACGTTCTGCAGAAATGAAAATTGTGGATCCAAACACTAAAATCGTTTTGGCTTCCAATAATATACCTTACAGTGCTAATCTCTATTTTAAAAATGGCGATTTAGTGAAGAAAGATTCGCTGATTTGCGATTGGGATCCTTATAATGCTTTGATTATTTCGGAAGTAACGGGTAAAATAGCCTTTGAAGACATCGTTGAAAACGTTACTTTCCGTGAAGAATCAGACGATCAAACCGGTTATCACGATAAAGTTATTATCGAAACCCGTCATAAAGCGAAAAATCCTTCAATTAAAGTGATGAACGAAAAAACGAAGGAGCTTATCAAACAATATGACATGCCCGTTAGTGCTCACATCAAAGTGGAAGAAGGCAGCAAGATTATTGCAGGGGAAGTTTTGTGTAAAATACCAAGAGCCGTGGGTAAAGCGGGCGATATCACCGGTGGTTTGCCACGTGTTACGGAATTGTTCGAAGCGCGTAATCCATCCGAACCTGCTGTTGTGTCTGAAATTGACGGTGTGGTTTCTTTCGGTAAAAAACTGAAACGCGGTAACAAAGAAATTATCATTACTTCGAAAACAGGCGAAGAAAAACATTATTTGGTTCCGACAACGAAACAAATTTTGGCTCAAGAAAACGATTATGTGAAAGCAGGTACATCCCTTTCTGACGGCGCTACAACTCCTGCCGATATTTTGGCAATCAAAGGACCTACCAAGGTTCAGGAGTATATTGTGAACGAAATTCAAGAAGTTTATCGTTTGCAGGGTGTGAAAATCAACGACAAACATTTTGAAGTTGTGGTTCGCCAAATGTTGCGCAAGGTGGAAGTTGAAGATCCGGGCGACACCCGTTTCTTGGAAGGCGAAATGGTTAACAAAATTGATTTCCAAGAAGAAAACGATTGGATTTATGGTAAGAGAATCGTGATTGACCCGGGCGACACCACTACGCATAAACCCGGACAGATTATTGCTTCACGTAAACTCAGAGATGAAAACTCAGCTTTGAAACGTAAAGATAAAAGGCTTATTGATTCTCGCGATGCTCGCCCGGCAACGGGACGTCAGGTGTTGCAAGGTATCACACGTGCCTCTTTGCAAACCAAGAGTTGGATTTCGGCTGCATCTTTCCAAGAAACTACCAAAGTGTTGACCGACGCTGCCGTGTTTGCAAAATCAGATTATTTGCTCGGATTGAAAGAAAACGTAATCGTTGGACATTTGATTCCTGCAGGAACCGGTTTGCGCGAGTATGACAAAATCGTGGTTAGCTCGATGGAAGCTTACGAAAAACTCCAAGCCTCAAAAGGAAAAGAGGATCATGCTTCTAAATCAAAATAAATTATAATATCTCTAAAAAAAAGCGTTGTTATATGATACAACGCTTTTTTTTTCGTAAAAAATCTATAGTTTTGCACATTAATTTTTAAACTTTTATATCATGGAAAACCAAAACGAACAACAATTAAATATTGAATTGACAGACGAAATCGCCGAAGGGATTTATTCAAATTTGGCTATCATCACCCATTCTCATTCCGAATTTATTTTGGATTTTGTAAAAATCATGCCCGGAGTGCCCAAAGCGAAGGTGAAATCGCGCATTATATTGACGCCACAGCATGCTAAACGCTTGCTGAATGCTTTAAAAGATAATATAAATAAATTTGAAGAAAATTTCGGACTAGTTGACGACAATAATCCTTTAGATTTATCGCCATTCAACTTTGGTGGACCGACGGCGCAAGCATAGGCTTTTAGGCTTTAGCCTAATAGACTATTAGGTAAAGAACTCTGGGTAACTCTGTTTTTTACTCAGCGTAACTCAGTGGTAGAGAAGATAGCCGTATTTATTACACTCCTGTCCGTTCCAACAGGGAGTATAAAGAAGATTGTGTAAACAGGATTTGGGGGATCAATCCAAGGCTTGTGCCTCCGTGGAGCGTAGCGGAACGG
>CAIOYH010000071.1 GCA_903862465.1 uncultured bacterium
AAATAAGAAGTTGATTTCTTATGATGAACAGGAAGTGGATTTTGATGTGTTGACGATAGTTCCTGTGAACAAAGGTGCTGAAATGATTGCAAGAAGTGGGATGGGGGATGATTTGAATTTTGTGCCAACCAATAAGCAAACATTGCAATCGGAAAAGTTTGCGAATATCTTTGTGATTGGAGATGCTGCCAATTTACCTACTTCGAAGGCAGGTTCGGTAGCACATTTTGCAAGCGAAATATTGTTAGAGAATCTGATGAGTGCGATAGAAGGCAGGGAGATGCACGCGAAGTTTGATGGTCATGCGAATTGTTACATAGAAACAGGATATGGTAAGGGCGCTTTGATAGATTTTAATTATACAACCGAACCCTTGCCGGGAACATTTCCATTGCCGGGCATAGGACCGTTTGGTCTGTTGCAAAACACAAAAATAAATCATTATGGCAAGGTGTTGTTTCGATGGATTTATTGGCATATACTATTGAAAGGTAAAGAAATGCCTATTGAATCTGCCATGACCATGGCGGGCAAGAAAAAGATTACAGTGTAGGGCGTTTATAAACACTTTATTTTTGAATCATGGAAGAAATAACGATACAAGAGCAAATAAATCAGCTTAATAAAAAGATGGATATTGTGCTCGAATATATACAACGTCAAAATTCGCGCACCGAAACAGTGGACGATTTGGTGGCAGACTTGGCAATTATCGGGAAAGATATGTACGATTCCTCGGTGGTGCTGTTGGATGAGCATACCGTGGAAATTAATCCCGACGAAGTGAAACTTCTTGTTATTAAAGTTTTGCGTAACGTGAAGAATTTTAATTTACTGCTCGACACTTTGGAAAGCGCCACTGATTTGATGAAGGACGTAGGTCCCATAGCGCATGAAGTCATCATTGATTTCACAAAAAAGATGGCTGAATTTGAGCAAAAAGGATATTTTGAATTTGTTGCAGGTATGGGAAAAATAGTTGATACCATAATTGTGAACTATAAAAAAGAAGATTTTGTGCACTTATCTGAAAATATTGTTGTAATTTTGGATATTGCTAAAAATATCACCGACAAGAGGATGTTAGCCTCGGTGAATCAGGCTTTGGTAGCCTTGAATAATACGGAAGCAAGCCAAGTGAAACCCTTATCACTTTGGAAATTATTTAAAGAAATGCGCAGCCCGCAGATGAAACAAGCCATGGGCTTCGCAGTCAGCTTGGTTAAAAACTTATCAGATAAAAAATAAATAAACAAACATTATAAACAAATAAACAAAATAGTTATGGCAGAGCAAATTATAGCAGGTTTCACCGTTGACGTCAGTGCGGACGGTTATATGACCAATCCATCTCAATGGAACAAAGAAATAGCAATAGAAATGGCAAAGGAATTGAATACCGAATTGGGCGAGAAGCATTTCGCCGTGTTGGAGTTCTTGCGCAAAGTGCAAATGGAAGGACAACAATTGACCATTCGTAAGGTCGGCACATCGGGAATTGTTGATATCAAAGAATTTTATCAACTGTTTCCGGGCGGTCCGCTGAAGAATGCATCAAAAATCGCAGGCATTCCTAAGCCAACGAGTTGCGTATAGTGGTTTATAGTAATAATAATGATTTAAAATCTTTTACGTATGAGTGAAATTACAGAAAAGTATCCCTTAAAGAAAGTGCTAATCATCTGTGCCAAGGGCAATCTTGAAGATGTTTTGGCTGCTTTGGTGATGACCAACGGCGCCGTGATGGAAGGCATAGAAGCAAAATTGTTTTTTACCTTTTTCGGCTTGGATGGGATCACAAAAAACAGGATGAATTCCTTGCACACCGCCACAGTGGGCAACCCCGCGATGCGAATGCCCGGCGGACTTCCATTTCCTTCCTTGTTAGGCATATTACCCGGGGTGGAAGCAGGAGTTTCGGCAATGATGAAGAGTCAAATCAACAAGTTAGACATCCCAACGGTGACCGAATTCTTGGAAATGATTACCGCAGGCGGCGGCGAAGTCTTTGCTTGTAAGTTGGCTTGTGATATGTTTAAGTTGAAGAAAGAAGATTTGTGGGAAGAGGTGAGTGGCATTATCACAGTCGGGCAGTTTTATGAGTTAGCTGAAGGACACGGCACGCAAATTATTTTTGTATAAGCCTTCAATCTAAGCACTTGTTCAAATAATATGTCCTGAGTTGAAAGACTCACGGCAGTGTATTGCGCTGTGCAAAACATCAAATAAGAATCAATAATTAAAATAAATACAATGGAAATAAAAGTAACCTTCGATGGGAACAAAAAAGTGAATGCTCAGGTCGGAAATCATATAGTTTGTACCGACCAACCGATAGGCGGAGGCGGCGACGATAGCGCGGTCAGTCCGTTTGAGCTATTTCTAGCCTCTATGGCAACATGCGCAGGCATCTATGTGAAAGGGTTTTGCGACAATCGCAATATCCCGACCGAAGGTATCAGCCTTACGCAAACACATGCCTTCGACGCAAAAGGAATGGCGACAGAAATCACGATTATCGTGAATTTGCCAAAAGATTTTCCCGAAAAATATGTTGATTCGGTGGTGCATGTAGCCAACTTGTGCAAAGTGAAACAGCATCTGACGCATCCGCCCGTCGTGGCAGTGAAAGCCATCATTGGATAGGGATTCGCGGTTTAGCATTTTGGCATTTAGGTGATTTGCTTCGCGATATAGCGCAGCGGCACGGAAAACCTTTGCTTGTATATATCAGTGATACATATCACGCATCATACAATAATGAAAGATAATGCGTTAATGCTAAACATCAACAGAAGTTTGAGCTTTAGCCTGCCTAAAAGTCTAATAGTCTAGAGTCTAAAAGCCTATAAATAGTAATAAATTAAAAAAAGAAATAATGTTTGAATTTTTAAAGAAGTTGTTTGCTTCCTCGCCGAAAGTGGATTTGGGAGAATTGATACAGCATGGCGCCATCATCGTGGATGTACGCTCGAAGGGGGAGTTTCAAGGGGGACATCTGAAAGGGTCCGTTAATATTCCTTTGCAGAATTTGCGCGAAAGTTTTTCGAAATTGCGAAAAGATAAACCCATCATAACCTGTTGTGCATCAGGAGCGCGAAGTGCTTCAGCAAAAAGTATTTTAAAGTCGAATGGTTACACAGATGTTCACAATGGCGGACCATGGACCAAACTGAGACGCTACAAAAACTAAGCGTTTTAGCCTGCTCAGATAAACACTAAGAAAAGAAACACCACGAAGACACAAGGACACAAAGAATCACAAAGATTTGTGTCCTTGAATAAAAAACTTCTTAAACTTCGTGTTGCTTAGTGTCTTAGTGCCTTTGTGGCAAAATTGTGACTTTTCGGAATGGGCTAAGTGTTTTAGACTTTCACAGCCGTAAGCAGAAAAACAGGATAAGATTTCGGTCCTTCGGAAGTGTTTTTTTCGATGACGAAACATTGAGAATGATTCACGAGGGTGAAATGATGTTTCTGTAAGATACTAGCAAGGTCATCGGGATTGAAACCGAAGTGACCGTGGAATTCCATGTCGTGGAAAGTTCCGTCTTCCGCATACAAGTCGGCGAGGGCAAGATGACCTCCTGCGGGGAGAAGTGCAGCAAATTTGCCGATAATTTTATCAATGTCGCCAACATGATGGAGCGCCATCTGCGAAAAGATAATATCGAAGGTAGCATCTTGATAATCTTCCTTTTCTAAATCAAAAAAGATAGGATGAAGATGAGTGAGTTGGGCATTTTCGACTTTCGTAATAGTGGTATTCGTCATCTCTACGGAGGAATCCATAAGAATGATGTCAGCCAAATGGGATTGCAGCGCGAAACTCAACAAACCTGTGCCCGAACCGAATTCCAAGCCACGCATTTTGGCGTTTAATTTAATTTTTTGAAGTAGCAATTGCGCGATAGCTTCGGTGCGTTGCAGATGAAGCTGATTGCGATCCCATTCTTGGGCTACGGTATCGAAATGATTGGTCATAATATAGGAATAATTAATTTTGGAATTGATTGATTTATGATGATTTACAAAGATAATGAATTTTACGAAGATGGCATGATATTGTGATAAAAAAATATTTTTCAAAAAAATGAAAAAAAGTGCTTGCGTAATAAAAAAATGTTTATTTTTGCTCCCTAATTTATTATCAGGCTATGGATATCGCATATTCATATTTTTTGCTTCTCAGTTGCATCACGTATAAAGAAGGTGATAGGGGAGGTTTTTTGCCTGTGCGCAAGCAGCATTTTCATTTCAATTTTAGTTCGCTAGTTTGGTCTTGGTGGAAGGCTTTTCAAATGTGGTGCATTCGAATATTACAGGATAGAAAGTCACATCGAACACGGCGATTTTCACATCGAATAGAGCGATTGTCAGATCGAACATGGCGATCGTCACATCGAACACGGCGATTCTCACATCGAACACGGCGATTCTCACATCGAACACGGCGATTCTTAGATCGAATATGGAGATTGTCAGTTCGAATATGGAGAATGTCACATCGAGTAGAAAGATTGTCAGATCGAACATGGCGATTCACACATCAAATATGGCGATTCTTACATCAAAAGTACGTAAAATGGCTTTTCAAGTGTAGTTTGAGGTTTGGAGGGGCGATTGGGCGGGAAATTCCTGCCAAAATGTCAGCTTTTACTTTTTAGAATTTCTTTCGCGCAACGCGAAATCATCTAAAAAAAACAAATAATACAGGGAGAAATAGGGGCTTTTTTTCTTGGATGGAAGAACTATAATCTCTCCGTAAAAAACAAACAATAATTATAAATGAATAAAAATTTTAAATACTATGAAAAAAATACAAAGTGCTAAAGCCAATGTCATAAACTTGGTAATAAATTTTGTGGACAATCCTGACACGGCAGCTTTAATCATGACCTACCTCATCATGAAGAATGATGTAGTACATCTGAAGCTGCGAAAAACAGAGATGGAGGTGCACATAACAATTGCATTGACGGATTTCACTGCAATAACTGCAAGTCAAAAAACAGCTCGCAAAAATATGGCAGAATTTATTTATGACAAAATTAATGCGCCTTCGCTTCGCTATTTTCGCGGCATTGATGATGCCGAGAATTATGCTGTTTTTGATACAACCAAAAGCAAATTCAAAAAGATTACTTTGTCTAAAGTTATTGAAAAAACAGATTCGTTTATTGATAAAGCGGAAGAGTTTTTGGAAAGTACGCCTGCCTACGTGACCGCTACGGGCATGACATCAGATATTATTTCGGATGCAAGAGATTATAGGGATGCATTAAATGGTTTCTTGGGCAAAGCTAAAGTGATGAAAAATAAAGTTTCGGATTCTTTGGCAAAAATCACAAAAATTCAAAAAGAAATTTGGGAGTTCGATTTTGTCAATTTGATGGATGATGCGCAACATTTCAATGCAACACATCCCGAATTGGCAATTGGTTTGGCGAAAGCCATGAAGATAGATGACCTGCCTACACAACATACCGCTATCTTTGGAACGATAACGGACGAAGCAGGCAATCCGGTGATTGGCGCTACGGTGGTGAATTTGGATATGCCGCAGCGTGCCCCGATGGTGACTAACAATTTGGGCGAATATCGTGACGAAATATTCAAATGGGGCATCTATCGCTACAAATATACACACCCAACTAAGGTTGAACAAATTCATACGATTTCTATCAAACGGGGAAAGAAGGTGATGAAGGATGTGGTGATGGTGGCGAAACCTTGATTTTTGATTTGAGATTTTTGATTTTTGAATTAAAAATGAAAAATTAAAAATGAAAAATTGAGGCTTCTTCGGATAGTTTCAATGAAACCACAAAGGCACTAAGACGCAAAGAACACGAAGTTTTCTAAAGTGTTTCATATTATGAAGCATGGCTTTGAGAGGCTTTGTGTCCTTGTGTCTTTGTGGTATTTTTTTGTGTTGTGATCTGAGATTTTGAATTAAAAATGAAAAATTAAAAATGAAAAATTGAGGCTTCTTCGGATAGTTTCAATGATACCACAAAGGCACTAAGACGCAAAGAACACGAAGTTTTCTAAAGTGTTTCATATTATGAAGCATGGCTTTGAGAGGCTT
>CAIOYH010000072.1 GCA_903862465.1 uncultured bacterium
GTATATCGGTTATAATATTGCTTTAGCGTTGATTAATTACAGAAATAAGCATGGGAATTTCAAACAAGTTTCTTACATAAAGGCATCGGCAATGATTACGGAAAAAATTTTTGAGAAGATAGCACACTATTTAAGCGTGAACTGACGTTAGTATTTACTAAAAAAAATAAGAATATGAAAAAAATCACCCTGATTAGTTTTGCCCTTCTGTTTATGATTTCGGCTTCTTTTGGGCAAAAGAAGAAACAGACCGAAACGGTAGCGGTATTCAAATGGATGACCATTGAAGAAGCTGCTGCCTTAAACAAAACACATCCAAAGAAAATCTTTATTGATGTTTATACTGATTGGTGCGGTTGGTGCACGAAAATGGTGAAAGAAACCTTTTCGGATAGCATTATCAAACAATATATGGCAGAAAATTTCTATACCGTGAAACTAAATGCTGAACAAAAAGACTCCATAGTGTTCAACGGAAAAACCTATAGAAACCCAAGTGCAAACACCCCACGGTCGAGTCATCAATTGGCTATTTCGTTGTTGCAAGGACAAATGTCCTACCCATCTTTTATATTTCTGAATGAAAAGTTGGAAACCCTGACGATGGTAAAAGGCTATAGAACCGCAAAGGAATTTGAACCTATATTGCATTATTATGCTGAAAACAATAAAGACAAAATGACCTTTGATAAATATTTAGAGACTTTTAAGGGGAGCTTTAAATAAGGAAGTGCCTAAAGTACTTGGAGTACTTAAAGTGCGCTAAAGTTCTTGAGGAAAGTTAATATAAGAGATGAAAAAAGCTTGCCAATTTAGGCAGGCTTTTTTTATGTGTAAGAAATAAATAATACAATAGGGCTTTATCGAAAACAGTTGATTCCAAAAAAAAAGCTTACCCTTACGAGTAAGCTTTTTTATTTCCTCCTTTATAAAACTTATAAAGTCAAAGATTTAGGGAGGAAAATGGGGCTCGAACCCACGACCCTCAGAACCACAATCTGATGCTCTAACCAGCTGAGCTACGTCCTCCATGTATCTTGGCTGCAAAATTATAAAACATTTTTGAATTTCAGCAAATAATTTTAATTATTTTTTTCCTCCATTGAAAATAAGCCAAGAATAATAACGTTAATGTACTGCTTTTGCTTTGTTTCGCACCACAAAACACCTATTAATTTGTTCAAAAAAATATACAAGACATTTGGAGTAAAATTTTCATCTGCACTGCTTAATTTGCTTATTGCTGTGATAGTTTCTCAATTTCTCGGCTCTGAGGGCAAGGGCGAACAAGGACTTATCATCACCACCATCGCTTTTATATTAATCTTTTCGAACATCGTTGGCGGCGCCTCTTTGGTGTTTCTCACACCCCGACTTCACTTAAAAAAACTCCTACTACTCTCCTACGTGTGGACCATCGTGGTAAGTGGCATTTTCGCATGCATACTATTGATTTTTCCTTTTGTGGAACATAAATATGCCCTGCATATTGCCATTTTGGCAGCCATAAACTCTTTCACAGCCGTCAATGGCTCCATTTTATTGGGCAAACAAAACATCAAAGCCAACAACATCATCAGCTTCTTTCAAGTGTTTATCACCGTGGTGAGTTTGTTTGCCTTGTTTTCTTTTAGTCCTTTTCTCAATATCTATGGATATTTCTATGCGCTCTATGCAGCTTACCTCCTATCCTTTGTGCTCAGTATTATTTTCCTACTGCAATATAAAAAAGAAAACAGCAATGCCGAGATGCCCTACCCCAAAGCCATTGCTATGCTGTTTCAATATGGTTTTTTGAATCAGTTGGCGCACATTGCTCAGTTGTTGAGTTTTCGTGTGAGCTATTATTTCCTCGATTCTTACACGGGCATCAAAGCTGTAGGGATATATTCCAACGCCGTGTCTATCATCGAGTCGGTTTGGATGATCAGCGGCAGTGTTGCCTTGGTGCAATACGCCAAAATAGCCAATTCCGACGATAAAAAAGCCAACCAAAACCTCACAGCCGACTTGCTTCGCATCAGTTTGTTGCTGACGTTCTTTGTGTTGATTCCTGTGGTGATTCTTCCCGCATCTTTCTATTCTTTTATCTTCGGAAAAGACTTTTACGACATCAACCGCATCATGTGGTGCATGGCTCCCGGCATCCTTGTCTTTGTGAATGCGCTCATCATTGGACATTATTTCTCGGGAAGCGGAAAATATCTCATCAACACCCTCGGCTCGACCATCGGATTGGGCATCACCATCGTTTTGTCTATCATCATGATTCCCCTTTACGGCTATTTGGGCGCCGCCATCACGGCAAGCGCATCCTATTTGGCTACTTCAATATTCGTGAGTTGGTATTTCTGTAAAGAGTCGGGCATACGATTCGCGGAATTGCTTCCAACGCCGAAGTATATTGCCCACTATTACCATAGTTTGAAGTACGTTATCACCAATAAAACATCACATGAGTAAACTGAACAAAGCATTGAAGGCATTTCGGCTTATCCTGAAAAAGCCTCATCTGTTGAATCTCATCAACGAGAGCGAAGAGGCGCAGCAGCACTATGTTTCGCAAAAATATCAGCTTCCCCATGGCTTGAAGACCGTGGATATTGCTGATTTTATTTCCACAAAAGAAGAAATTGCTCCCTACAGTTTCTTGGAAGGCTCATCTTTGCCTACGGATTTTGCGCTGCTGAAAAGCCTTTGCCGCATGAAGCAAGCAAAAGATTATCTCGAGATAGGCACTTGGCGAGGCGAAAGCGTGGCAAACGTGGCTCCTTTGGTTCAACAATGTTACTCACTCAATCTTCCCGACGACACCATGCGCACCTTAGGTATGGATGAAGCTTACATCGGCATGCACCGTTTCTTTTCAAAAGATATTCCCAACGTTACCCACATCCAAGCCGATTCTCAAAGCTTTGATTTTTCTACTTTACAGAAGAAATTTGATGTGATATTTATTGATGGCGACCATCACACTTCGTCCATCATCAACGACACCAAGAACGCCTTTCATTTGTTGAAAGATGAGAATTCCGTGATTGTTTGGCACGATTACGGCTTGGGAACCGAGACCACACGCTTCAACGTTTTGGCAGGAATCTTAGACGGATGCCCCGCTTCAGCCATCCCGCATCTGTATCGCGTGTCGCATACTTTATGTGCCATTTATACGCAGAAAAAAATCAAATCGCGCAGCATAAAACCCAACTCAACCCCTTCATATTTCTTCAATATCAAACTTAATGTGAACCGTATCCCCTAAATTCTTTATTTTTGCAGCTATATTCTATCCATCAAAACTATGAATTATCAATTACTCGAGCTTCTTACATGCCCTCTGACCAAGAAAAACCTTAGGTTTGAATTTATTTCTGAGTTTGAGAAGACGTATGAAACCCACTCCGCTACAGAAATAAAAGAAGGCATTTTGTTTTCCGATACGGGGCTTGTTTTTCCGATTATTGATGGCATTCCGCGTATGTTGATTGAGGCACATCAGGATTATGCTGAGTGGTTTGAGACGCATCTAAAGAACTTTTCATCCATCAAAAAAGAAATTGAAGGGAAGTATTACGGCTTGATACGGCATTGCGCAGCAAAGAATTATAAGACCAAAAAAAGTTTCGCCTTCGAGTGGAGTTTGCTCAATTATGAGAAGCAAGATAAGATTTGGCACGACGATAAAGCCGCGTTGGTGAAGCTTTTCTTTAACGAATCGAAAGAAAATGAGGATACGCTGCGCGGGAAAAAGATCATTGACGTGGGCAGCGGACATGGCATGAACGCACGTGCCATTGCGCCCAATTGCGATGTGGTGGTGGGTGTTGAATTGGGCAAGAGCGTGGAGAATGCTTACAAGAACAATACGCGCGAAAATGTTTTCTTTGTGCAGGCTGACCTACAGTTTCTGCCTTTCGCCGACAGCAGCTTCGATGTCTTGTTGAGCGGCGGCGTTTTGCATCATACCGAGAACACTGAACTTGCTTTCTGCAATGTGGAAACCACGTTGAAACCCGCGGGCAAGTTGTGTATATGGCTCTATCATCCTCAAAAAAGCATCATTCATAATCTATTGAACACAACGCGGAAATTGACCTCGAAATTGCCGATACGCGTGCAGTTTTATCTCTATCTCCTGAGCATATTTCCCCTTACTTATACCTTTAAAAGGCTGAAAGGTCGCAAAATAAATTGGCGGGAGGAGATGATTGACCTATTGGACATGCTTTCCCCTGTGTTTCGCCACGAACATCGCCACTCGGAAGCCGCTTCGTGGATGCTCAAACGAGGATATGATGCGATAGAGGTGACTACCCAAGGGCAGTTTGGCTTTTCTATCATCGGCACAAAAAATAAAGAAGATGCTCATCCTTAAACCTCAAAATAAGCTATGATACTATTTGTTTCGAGTTGGTATCCCTCACGGGTGAATGAAACTTTGGGCAATTTTGTTCAGAAACATGCCGAGGCAGCCTCCCTTTTTGATGATGTAGTTGTGTTGCATGTGTGTTTTGATGAAAAGATGAAGGGCAAGCCCACTACAATTAAGATTTCGAAAGATGAGCCACTGAAATCGGTGATAATTTATGTTGATAAATTCAGCAATCCTTGGAAGCGTTTTCGCAAATATCTTTCGAATTACAGATATGGTTTGCACTTGGTTACGCATTTGTATGGTGCGCCCGACTTGATACATGTGAACGTGGTTTTTCCGGTGGGTTTGCTGTTTGTTTTCCTGAAAGCGTATCGCAAATTTCCTTATGTCATCACCGAACATTGGGCAGGTTATTTGCCTGAATATCCCGCCAAGCTTAGTTTTTGGAAGAAACTGCTGCTGCGCAAGGTGTTCAAGCGTTCGGCGGCGGTGCTGCCTGTGAGCGATGATTTGCGCGAGGCTTTGCAAGGGCTTGGCTTCAAGGGAAATTATACGGTCGTGCCGAATGTGGTTGACACGAAGGTGTTCCATTTGGGACCGAAAGCGCTTAAGGACGTGGTGCACATCCTTCATGTGTCTTCTTTGGATAATAATCAGAAGAATATGTCGGGGATTTTGCGTGTGATGAGGCGATTGCACGCCTTGCGACAGGATTTTGTGTTGCACGTGGTGAGCGATGGCAATCAGAAGCCCTTTGTTGACCATGTGCGGGCATTGGGTTTGGATGCAGGGGCGGTAAAATTTCATGGAAGCAAGACCACCACGGAGGTAGCAGCGATGATGATGGCGGCAGATTTCTTGTTGCTCTTTAGCAATTATGAAAATTTACCTTGCGTGATATTAGAAGGCTTTGCCTGTGGTTTGCCTGTGGTGGCAACGGATGTGGGCGGCATAAGCGAGCATGTCAACGAGCAACAGGGACGCTTGGTGAAGGCAGGTGATGAGCCTGCGCTCTTAGATGCCATGCTTTTTATGATGGATCATTATATGGATTTTGACAGGGAGATGCTACACGCTTACGCCGAGGAACATTTCAGCTACACCCAAGTAGGAAAACAGATTTCGGGGGTTTATAGGGGGGTGTTGGGGAATAAGGCTTTAGGGCTGTAAGGTCCAAATATCAAGTTTGAAGACCCAAATACCAAATTCCAAGCTCCAAATTCCAAGTTTGAAGACCAAAATTCAAAATATCAAGCTTCAATTTCCAAATTCCAAATATTAAATTCAAAGTTCCAAATTCCAAGAGGGATGTGGGTATATTATTTTATATAGGCGGAGGCGTAAGTATTTTGTTTGATGATGGTTATATGCTTATGCGATGTGGTTTGTTCGGGTTTTCAAAAAAGAAAATAGGGAGGCGACATTGTTAAGTGGTTTGTCGAAGGGAATAATTCGGTTGTCAGTTCAAATAAATCGGTTGTCAGTTCAAATAAATCGGTTGTCAAATCAAATAAATCGGTTGTCAAACCAAATAATTCGGTTGTCAATTCAAATAAATCGGTTGTCAGTTGAAATAAATCGGTTGTCAGATCAAATAAATCGGTTGTCAGTTCAAATAAATAGGTTGTCAAACCAAATAAATCGGTTGTCAAATGCAATAAATCGGTTGTCAATTCAAATAAATCGGTTGTCAATTCAAATAAATCGGTTGTCAAATGCAATAAATAGGGTTTTGGGGTGGAGGATTGGTTGGGTGATTAAAGAGCCAAGGGATTGCCAAGTGGCACGCGCGCAAGGGATTGGAACGGAAAGCCCACAGGGGCGTTATTCAGCCCCGAGGACTTGGAGAGGAAAGCCCGACCCCGACAATTTCTTGTCGGGGATGCGCCCAAAAGAAAAAAAAGAACAAGGAAAAAGGAACAATATTCCCGTATTTTTACAGTAGGATTTAAACGCTGCGTTGTTTGAGGGCTTCGAAAAGGATGATGCCTGTGGCGACCGAGACGTTGAGGGATTGAATTTCGCCTGTCATGGGGATTTTGAGGGTTTGGTCGGCGGCTTTGAGCAGGATGTCGGAGATGCCGTCTTCTTCAGAGCCCATGATGATAGCCGTGGGGATGCTCATGTCGCAGTTGTAGTGGGCTTGTTGGGCTTTTTCGGTGCAGGCAACAATTTGGAGTCCGCAGGATTTGAGATATTCAACAGTTTTAATCATGCTGATGCTTCTGCATACGGGAATTTTATGCAGAGCGCCTGCGGAAGTTTTGATGGCATCGGCACTGACGCGCACGGAATTATAATAGGGGATGACGATGGCATCGGCACCCGCACATTCGGCAGAGCGGGCAATGGCGCCGAAATTGCGTACGTCGGTGATGCGGTCGAGGATGAGAATGAGGGGAGATTTTCCTTTTTCAAAAACAAAAGGGATGATGTTTTCCACATCGGTATAGGTGATGTTGGAGACAAAACCAATGACACCTTGATGGTTTTTGGTGGTGACGCGATTGAGTTTCTCGATGGGAACAAACTGATAAGCGATGTTGCGTTGGGCAAGCAGATTGCGGAACTCGTGAAAGAGTTCGGATTTCAATCCATTTTGAATGAGTATTTTATCAACGTCTTTGCCTGCCGTGATGGCTTCCATAAGAGGACGGATTCCGTAAATTAATTGGTCTTTTTCCACTGAAATAATTTTTGCAAATTTACGGAATTTAGTTGAATGACGAAGAAAAGGGTGCAAAAAACATTCAAAATGAATCCTGCTCCAAAAACCACAAAGCAAAAAAATACCACCAAGACACAAGGGCACAAAGCATCACAAAGCATTGTTTATCTGAATAAACTATTTTTAAAAACTTTGTGTTTCTTTGAGTCTTAGTGCCTTCGTGGCAAGGTTTTGACTTTCCTTAGTGGGTTCAATATTTAGTCATTCCATCTTAATGGCAAGTTCTTTCAGGCGTTTTCCACAGCCTTCTACGCGCAGCCAATAGAGTTCGCCTTCTTTGAATGTGGTGTTTGCCAAATCGTAGTTGTAGGTTTGGTAGCCGGGTTTGTAAGGTTTTTCGGCGAATATGGTTGCAATTTTAGTATTATGATTGTCGTAAACAGAAATAGTTACGAAACTCGTGTAGGGCATGTTCCAATTGACTTCGCCTTTGATGATGAAGCCTGAATTCGACTTGTTAGGGAAAGAATAATCGTAAGTGAATCCGTATTGTTTTTCAGGTGTTCCATGTGCCATGGCAAAGGTGACGAAGTCTTTCAACTTCTTTACTTTTGCAGCATCAGTGCCGCTGATATTGTTGGGAGAGATGCTATCGGTGAGTACCCACACGGCTTGCTGGCCTGCGTTGTAGAAACATGCAAGGGACTCAATGAGCACAGCTAATTCATAGAGATATCCTTCAGACATGGAGCTCATATCGAAGATGGAGGTTTCGCTCGGCGCTCTGTCATGTTTTTGGGAACAAAAAGCACTGATTGTGAAATCGCCGCTTGCATTGGGCGCTAAGGCGTACATATCGGATCTCGAGACCAACATATCTTGAACGCTATCGTAAACACATTTTAATCTACGTCCTGCTTCCAAATTCACCTGTAAAGACTGAGAAGTCAGGTTTCTAATTTTCAGTGAAACACATTTACCGTAATGTGCACTTGAATTATCGGAGGTGTATCCCCTACCCTTGATTTTGACACTTACCATTTTCTTTTTAATGGCATCGAACAAGGGGATGGAATTGCTTGCATTGAGAATTATACCGGCATGGAAAATCAGCAACAGCATTACAAAAATTGTTTTTTTCATAGCGATTGGTTTTATTGGTTGCAAGGTATAATCTATAGCATAGGCATGGCGCGTTTTAAGTTTTATACGGGAGTTCTATAAATTGCTTTTTCATCGTTGGACTTCGATTTTTAAAATGCTCATTTACTTGAGTAAACTGCGCTTTTAAAAACCTTGACCGCCTCGAAAAATCTAATTTTTAGAACCCCTCTATATATAAAAAACGAAATAATGCATATTAATATTGCTTGCTATTGATAAATTTCGGAAATTTGCGCCAAAATTGTTTTCATGATTTTCGCCACTGCTTATTTTCCACCTATTGAATTCTTCTATCACGCCATCAAGAGCGATAAAATCACTATGGAAGCATGCGAAAACTTTACAAAACAGACCTATCGGAATCGTTGTGCAATCTATGCTGCCAACGGAAAACTTGATTTAAGCGTGGCATTACAAAAATGCAGAAGAAATCATTTGCCCTTGAAAGAAGTGAAAATTTCGTATGATATTCCGTGGGCTAAAGTCCATGCGAAAGCCATAACATCTGCCTACAACAAATCGCCTTTCTTTATGTATTATCAACCGGAGTTGGATGTCTTTTTCAACAAAGAATACACTTGGTTATTTGATTTTAATTTGGAGATTATGCAGGTTTGCTTCAAGTTACTGAAGTGTTCGCCTGAGATAGTTTTATCTGAAACTTTTGTTGCAGACTATACAGGCGAAGATGATTTCAGAGAATCCATACATCCAAAGCAAAGTTCAGACATACATTTCCCGAATTATACGCAGGTATTTGATTATAAGTTTGGATTTATTCCTAACTTGAGCATCATGGATTTGTTGTTTAATAGAGGTCCTGATGCGCTCCAATATTTGAAAAGTATATAAATCGTTTAAGAAATTGAATAGAAAATAGTTTATACGTCAAAAATATTTCGTTATTTTGCTAAAAAAAAGAATATGGATACAGGTATTTGTATTTTAAGTATGGTTCCCGTAAGAGCCACGCCTTTAGATAAGGCTGAAATGGTGACACAATTACTTTTCGGGGAACTTGTTATGGTCACTGAATCCTTTGGTTCGTGGCTGAAAATTATGACGGTTTACGATGCTTATGAAGGTTGGGTTGACCGTAAACAAGTAAAAAGCTTGGATAAAGAAGAATTTGAGCTTTTTCAGCGTAACAATAATGCTGTGGTATGTGATTTGATCCACAAGCTGAACAACAAAACTACTAAGGTGCGCCTTCCGATTGTCATGGGAAGTAGTTTGCCGGGATTTTCATCCAATAGTTTTAGCATCAGCGGCGTTGAATATTCCATCAATAGTAAATATGTGCATGTTTCGAAAGCGCGTGATGGTTCCGCCATAGTCAAAGTGGCATTAAAATATATGAACACGCCCTATCTGTGGGGTGGACGCAGCCCTTTTGGTATTGATTGTTCCGGTTTCACACAAGTGGTTTTAAAAGTATGTGGCATCAAGATTTCTCGCGATGCTTCGCAACAAGCACTGCAAGGCGAGGGTATTGATTTTATAGCCGAAGCCAAAGCCGGCGACCTTGCCTTTTTCGAAAACAAAGAAAATCACATCATACACACGGGTATTATGTTGGATAATCAAACGATTATTCACGCTTCAGGCAAAGTTCACATTGACGGCATTGACCATGAAGGGATTTATAATCAGGAGACGCATCGCTATACACATCAGTTGCGGTTGATTCGTAGGTTTATTTAATCAATCTTGGCACAATAATTGAGTAGTATTGAAAAAGCACCATGCAAAAGATATTCTTCCATATTGTCCTAATAATTATATCCTCTCAAACGCTACTCAAGGCGCAAGACACCAATAGTGTTGTCACGCGGGCAGTCATCGTGAGCGGTGATACCTTACCAATAGTAGCCATGAGCGAAGTAAAAATCTATGGCAAACCTATGTTCACTAACAAAGTGGACGCGCTTACCTTTTCCCGCTTGGCGCTGCTTGTAAAAAAAGTCTATCCTTATGCTAAGCTTGTAGCCGCAAAAGCACAGGAATACAACGCCATCATTGCGAGTTCAGGTCCAAAGAAAGACCGCAAACGCGCCATGAAGCAAGCCGAAGCAGACTTGAAGGCTCGTTTTGAAGAAGAAATTAAAAACCTGAACGATGTGGAAGGAAAAATTCTTATCAAACTCATTGACCGCGAAACAGGTTCGTCGTCCTTTGATTTAATAAAGGATTTCCGAGGAGGCGTGGTGGCTTCCATGTATCAATCCTTCGGGCGTTTATTTGGCTATAATCTCAAAAGCACCTACGACCCTAACGGAGAGGATAAATATATTGAACAAATTGTGGTGATGATTGAGAATAAGCAGCTTTAGCTTATTTGCCGCGTCCCTGAATTATGATGAGTGCCGTATAAATTAATATCTTAAAATCTACTGCCAAGGACATGTTTTCGATGTAGAGCACATCGAATTTCAAACGTTCTATCATTTGGTCAACATTTTCAGCATAACCATATTTCACTTGTCCCCATGACGTAATACCGGGCTTTACTTTGTGCAACAACTTATAATGCGGAGCTTTCTGAACAATCAAATCAATAAAATGTTTCCGTTCAGGTCGCGGTCCAACTAAGGACATATTGCCTTTTAGTACATTATAAAACTGTGGTGTTTCGTCTAAACGAACCTTACGCATAAAACGTCCGAAACGCGTGATTCTTTTATCCGTCTTACTTGATAATTGAGGACCATCAATCTCTGCATCTGTAAACATAGACCGAAACTTATACATAGTGAAAGGTTTTCCATGCAAGCCTATGCGTTCGTGAGAATAGAATATGGCACCTTTGGACGACAACTTCACTCCAATGGCTACTAAAATATAGACAGGCAACAAAATTAGAATCGCTATAATTGACGCAGCAACATCAAAGAACCTTTTTAAATGGCGTTGCCATGCCGGCATCAATTCAGGAGAAATTTGTATGAGTGGTGCATGAAAAATAGAAGTCATTTTTACAGTGCCCAACAGGAAGTCTTTCATGTCGGCAATTATCTTTATCACCACATCGGTATCTTCCAAAAAAGAAATAATTTGTTCAATATAAGTATGTTCTTTCTTATCAATAGCAATGATGACTTCTTCTATCTTATATTTCTGAATAATATCTTTTAAGTCTTTATAATTACCCAAATGCGGTAAATTTTGTATCATGGGGTTGTTGTCACTATTGAAAACATCCACAAACCCAACGAACTTATTCCCTGAGGATTTCCATTCATTCTCAATTTCGTTGTAAATCGCAGTGGCATTGCCGTTACTTCCAATAAGCAGTGTGTTGAAACCTATCAATTTGTGGTGAATTCTATAAGCAGTCCGCGTGGACAAAATAAAACGGAATCCAAAAGTTAAGGTAAAATGCAAACTAAAAATAACCAAGAAATAAATGTAATAATTCGTGTAAGAAACAACTTGATCATCAAGTATCAACACAAAGAAAATCACTATCAAGCCGAGAAACGACAACAACAAAGTCTGACTAAGTTCTTTGAGTCGCGACTTGCGATATATTTTTTGGTAGGTTCCCGAAACATAATACAACAGAAACCAAAAAACAACCACGATGATTAAACCAAAGTAAAGATTATGATCAGCATAAATAACTTCAGGTTGATGAAGAACTTCCGACTCGATATTGTATTTTCGATAAATAAAAAACAGCGTCCACGCAAGAATTGCAGAAAATATATCAAAGCCAACATATTTCAATACCTGCAGTTTTTTATTCATGGCTTAATTCGAATAAAGAAGTTTAATATTATCAATAAATACCTTCGGTTCGGCAATACTATCGAGCTTATTCGCTTCAAAAAAGACTTTAAAGGATTGCACATTCACCGTATAGTTTGCCGTGGCGGTCAAATTGATATAGATTTTATTCCATTCATTATTGGCATTTATAATTAATGTTCTCACAAGTTCAGTGCCACCGGTCTGAAATTGACCTATCATACCAACCACAAATGGAGTATTCGTCTTATAATTTAATTCTAAGAAAACAGGAGTAAGCGTTTGCGGAATAAAAAAGTCCGATGTAGAAACCGTCAACAAATATTTATAACTATCCGAAAGCTTCGCAATGGCAGAAAATGATCCTTCAAAAACCTCAGCAGGAACCGCAGTCTTAATGAACGCTGTGTCACTGCCTGTGTATTTCACAAGCGTAAATCCCCCTTCTTCAAAATCCTCTTTCCATTGAATTTTATTGGCATAGTACTTAACAGTTGGCTGTATAGTATCAATTCGCTCAGCTTCCAAATTCACCGTGCTTGTGTAGGCTTCATAAAAGGGATAATAGCCTCTCGACATAGCAATGCCGTTTAGTTTCACACCGGCGCGAACCATAATTTCATGAGAGCCCGTAGCTAAAACAGGAAACGTCACAGGCAATTCATAAATGCCAATCAAATTGCCATCAATATACACCCATGCATCACAAATCTTACTTGAGTTCGAACCATCCGTTTCGTACGTAGAATTAAGCGTAATTTTATCAATGTGAATGTAGGATGGAACAAGGTCATTTTTTTTGCAAGACGCAAGGCTGATGATGACTACAAGGCATAGAAATCCTGTCAAAGTTCCAATCAATCGCCATAAAAAAGTAAATTTAAAATCCATGCGTTCTTTTCAATTCTTTGTTGAAACGCTAAAGATTTTCAATTATTGCTTATCCTAAAAATTATTCAGAAATATTAATCTTATCAATGATTTTATAGGCAACATCAAGTGCTTTGTACCCATCAATAATTGTTACATTCGGCATCGTATTATTTGCTATTGAGAAATAAAACGCCTCCAACTCCGTCTTAATCGCATTGATAGGGATGATGTCAGGTTTCTCAAAAAATATCTGTTTCTTTCCCTTGCCTTCTCCCAAATCTATCATCATATCCATAGGATTCAATTCCGATTCATCCACTATATTTTTTAAACGTATAATTTCAATATCTTTCTCCAAGAAATCAATAGCAATATACGCATCATGCTGAAACAAACGTGTCTTGCGCATATTCTTCATCGAAATACGGCTCGCAGTCAAATTCGCAACGCAGCCATTATCGAACTCAATGCGCGCATTTGCAATATCAGGAGTGTCGCTCACCACCGCAACACCACTTGCATTGATGCGTTTGATATTCGATTTCACCATGCTCAAAACAATATCAATATCATGTATCATCAAATCCAATATCACGGGAACATCCGTACCGCGTGGGTTGAACTGTGCCAAACGATGCGTTTCTATAAACATCGGTTGTAGTATAAAAGGCAAGGCAGCCGTAAACGCAGGATTAAAACGTTCCACATGCCCCACCTGTACCTTCACTCCCGCCTCTTCCGAAATAGCGATAAGCTCCTTAGCCTCTTCGAGTGTAGTAACCAATGGTTTTTCAATAAACACATGCTTCGAGCCTTTCATGGCTTTCGATGCACAATCAAAATGCGAAACCGTGGGCGTAACAATGTCAACCACCTCCACAGCTTCTATCAATTCATCAATAGAATTAAACGCTTTGATGCCATATTCACTCGCTACAGCTTTCATAACATTTTCGTCAGGGTCATAGAATCCGAATAAATCAAAATGTTCTATTTGCTTTATACATTTGATATGGATTTTCCCCAAATGACCTGCTCCTAATACTCCTATTTTTAGCATAACTTTTTTTTTTTGCAAAATTAATCCTTTTATTGAACGTTTATTAGTATTTTCGCAAGAAAAATCAACAAGGTTTTGAACCATTTATTTCAACATAATATACTGATAACGATTAACTTTAGTCAACATGATTGATTCTTATAAACATAAAGGACTCCGAAAACAGCTCATCGAGACGTTAAAAAACAAAGGAATTTCGGATGAAAACGTGCTTCGCGCTATCGAAAAAATTCCGCGGCACTTCTTTTTAGATTCCACATTCCAAAATCACGCTTACGAAGACAAAGCCTTCCCCATTGGCTCGGGACAAACCATTTCTCAACCCTACACCGTCGCTTTCCAATCCGAGCTGTTGCAGATTAAAAAGCGTGACAAAGTTCTCGAAGTGGGGACAGGTTCGGGCTATCAGGCTTGTGTGCTTCTCGAGTTGGGTGCCATCGTCTATACCATCGAGCGGCAGAAGAATCTCTTCATGAAAACAAAAAACTTCTTGCCCTCCATTGCTTATCAACCCAAGATGTTCTTTGGTGATGGCTACAAAGGCTTGCCTGCCTTCGCGCCTTTTGACAAAATCATCGTTACTGCAGGTGCTCCCGACATTCCCGAGATGCTTTTAGAACAACTCAAGCCCGGCGGCATCATGGTGATTCCTGTTGGCGCAAGCGATGTGCAACACATGATCTCCATCACCAAAAACCTGCAAGGCGAAATCATCCGACGCGAACACGGCACATTTCGCTTTGTGCCTCTGCTCGAAAATAAAGCCGATGATAAGTAATCTTGGCTAAAGTAATCAACATGCTCACTAAAATCTATAATTAAATACTTATGTGTGGAATTGCCGGCATACTCGATTTCAATGCAAACGCCTATTCGCTTCCCGAGCGCCTCAAAAAGATGTCTGATTCGCTCCAACATCGTGGTCCCGACGACGAAGGATTCGTCTTTTTTCAAGATAAGCAAGCTTTTCCATGCGGAGCCGATCAAACACAAGCCTCTGCTTGGAACAATGCCTTCGCTTATGCCCCAAAACAACACATCACCGCCTTCCAACAAGACACTTTCTTGGGATTTGCCCACAGACGTTTGTCCATCATAGACCTTTCAAGTGCTGCCCATGAACCTATGTGCAATGAAGACCAAAGCATTTGGATTACTTGCAATGGCGAAATCTATAACTACATCGAACTGCGTGATGAACTCCAACAACATGGCTTTGTGTTCTCAACCCAAAGCGACATTGAGGTGTTGCTTAAAGCTTATCAACACTGGGGACTACGTTTCTTAGACAAACTCAACGGCATGTGGGCAATGGTCATCTATGATCGCAACGAAAACTGCCTCATCGGCTGCCGCGATCGCTTCGGGGTGAAACCATTCTATTATTATTATCAGGACAATGTCCTCGCTTTTGCCTCCGAACAAAAAGCTTTGCATACATTACCCTATAATACTGACCAAGATGCGCAAGCTGTCTATCAATATCTCGTCCATAGCCAAGTGGAGACTCACGAACAAGGCATGTATCAGCATATCAAAGAGCTTATGCCCTCCCATTACTTCATCTATGACCTAAACTCACAGCAATTTCAGGTGAATCGCTACTATAAACTCAGTGTCAATGGGGGCGCAGAGCGTTTTCATCCCGCTAAGGCACAGGAATATGTGGAAGAAACCCGCGAACGTATCCGCGATGCCGTCTCTTTGCGGTTGCGCTCCGATGTACCCATAGGTTTTTGCCTCAGTGGCGGCATTGATAGCAGTTCTATAATCGGTATGGCGAACGTTATCAACAGTACTCAACATCTTCAGCATCTGCAAGGCAACTTACACGCCTTCACTGCCACACATCCGCAACATGGCTGCGACGAATCGCAGTGGGCACAGCAAGTGGTGGACAAAAACCGCTTAATTTGGCATACCGTTCCCTGTTCTTCGCAACAAATGATGCTCGAATTGGAAGATATCATCTATTTTCAGGATGCGCCACTGTTTTCTACGTCCACGTATGCGCAAAACGCGGTGATGAAGCTCGCCAAACAAGAGGGCATCACCATACTTTTGGATGGACAAGGCGGCGATGAGCTGTTTGCAGGCTATGTTCCGTTCTATATTGCCTACTATTTGGAGTTGATGCGGGCTTTTCGCTTGGGCGATTTGGCTTCGCAATGGGGCAGCCTCAAACATTCGCCATTAGGTGTTTCTATATTGATGAAATCTATCGGGAAAGTGGCGCTCAATGAGCTTTTACCTGCCTCTGTAAAGCAGTTTCTCTATAAAAACATCCATAAAGAGACTATGTTCATCCAAAAAGAGGCGTGGCAACAACATTCTTCGGGCATATCACTCGCAAATGATTATAGTTCTCATAAAATGAATCAGGTGTTGAGCGATTTCTTCACCCAACATTATCTAAAAAACCTGTTGCGATGGGAAGATCGCTGCTCTATGCAGTATGGAATCGAGTCGCGGACGCCTTTTGCGGACGATGTGGACTTGATTGAGTATGTTTTCTCTATTCCTGCGGACTATAAGATATATAAAGGCTGGAGTAAGTATCTTTTGCGGGAGGCGATGCGCGATGTGTTGCCCGCAGCCATCTATAATCGCACGGATAAGTTGGGTTTTGCTACGCCGCAAACGGCTTGGTTGATGGCAGAGAACGCTACGATGAAGTCGAAAATCGGGGATTTGCAGTCGTTGGACACGGATCGGATGGTGGACGCTAAAAAGTTGTTGGATAATTGGCAACACATCTTCTCATCGTCGGCACATCGGGCGTCGCAGGACTTTGCTTGGCGGTATATGAATTATTTGTTGTGGCGGAAGGTGAATGTTCGGTAAATAAATCCGAAACCTACACCCCACTTCCATATTCGCAATTCGCATATTCGTAATTCGTAATGGCATTCTTGGTATTTGGATCTTTGAATTTGGAATTTGGATCTTTCTTATGGCGCATCCCCCCGAGAAAATCGGGGGGTCGGGCTTTACTCTCCAAGTCCTCGGGGCGCAAATAAGCGCCCCTGTGGGCTTTCCGTTCCAATCCCTTGCGCTCCTGCCCCGTGTCCATCCCCCGTACTTTTAATCAAACTTTTTTTTTCTTCTTGCCTCGTAGAGGCAACCTGTTTGAAGTAAAAAAGCATACTGAAAACATAAGCCCCATCGGGACGACCTATTGAATAAAAAAAACCTTCTTATATTTTTAAACCTTAATACAAACCAAACAACCCCAATCTTTCCAACCTTCTAACCTTCTTTAAAACCTTAGTAGCACTTCCAAATCCAACTCAAAACCAACCTTATTACCTTCTTTTACTACCATCACCCTATCGACACAATTAATAAGCTAATAAGGTCATTACTATACTATATCATCCATTTCTACTAAGGTTTTAGAACCGCAAAATACTTATTACTTAAACAAAACCTTCCAATTAAATCCAGTACTGTTATTGCCCCTTTTCAACCTGTCCCGTACCTATGGTCGGGAGGGGTTAGGGTTTCTTCCCCTCCGATTATAGCCCCAACTTCATTCGGAGATGATGTTTCTTCCCACCCTATCATACCCCCTTTTTTATGATGTGAGATTAAA
>CAIOYH010000073.1 GCA_903862465.1 uncultured bacterium
TAGCTATATCCATATTATTTTTAATATATAACCATAAATAAATAACTATATCGATTTCATTTTATACAAAATGATATCTATGTTGAATATCCGCCTTGATATTTCTAACTAAAGCAATATGTGTTCTAACTAAATCTATAAAAATATATGTTGAATCAAACGTAGATTTAACTACATTCAGTTTCGATTATGCTATTTATAGCATCGAAATTTGGTTATGAAATATAGTTTTAAAGAAATCAATTGGTTTTTATAATTTCTCAAGAGAAAAAAAAGAAATATTGCATATGTTTTTATCTATCTAAAGTAAAAAAATACTATTCCTCATGGTCAGAAATTATTTTTCAAGGACAGATTATTTTTTCTTACAAATAAAAAAAAATATTTCTACAAAATTTTGTTTGTAATATAAAGAATTTTTGTACTTTAGCAGCGGATTTCACCTCAAATCTATTAACAACTTATTTATGCGAACCATTATAAAAACCTTAACTACTGCCTTTCTTGTTATCACGAGTATCGTTTCGATAAACCGAGCCTCGGGGCAGACCTATTCTTTGATCAATATAGCTCAAAATGCGGCAAGTACGACCGTCGGAGGCAACTGCGTGGTGGGCGTCACGTCCGTCACGGGCGGCGGCACCACCAAATGGCAAGGCACCAACGTCGGCACCGCCGGCATCAACGGCACGGCAGGCTCCGACGCGATGAATTGTGCCGCCCAAACGGGCATGCGACTCGAAATGAGCGGCGCTTCGAGCGCTTGGGGCAACTCCATCACCGTCACATTCACCTTTACGGTGCCCGTTTTGGCACCCGTCACCTTCAACATCTTCGATTTGACCGAACCATTGTACAGCGGCGACAACTCGGCGTACTATCAAGACAAAGTAACTATCAGCGCCACCGACGAATTTGGCACGGCGATGATCCCAAACGCCACCATAGCGGGAACTGTTGACAATTCGGTGGTGGGAAACAGCCGCGTGTTGGTCGCCAATTTGTTGCTAGCGCAATGTATGAATCAAGGGATTACCATCACGGGCGCTTCCTGCGCTAAAGTGAAAACTATCACGGTTGTATATAGCAATCAGAACCCGCCAACGCATGCGCCGGGCGGAAAATATGGCGTGACGCAATATCAATATGTATTTATTTCGAATATCAACTACGTGAACCCGCCTACGGTGACACTCTCCGCCTCCCCCACAAGCATCTGTCCGCCTGCAACGTCCACCCTGACCGCCACAAGCGGATTTACTTCGTATAATTGGGGCGCGGGCAATGTGGCAAACAACACCAACGTGGTCGCACCTGTCACTACGACCACCTACACCGTCACCGCCACCAATGCGGCGGGATGCACCGCCACGGCGAGCACCACGGTAAGCGTCAGTAGCAACGTGGCACCTCTCTTCACCAACCTCGGACCGTATTGCGTGGGCGCCTCGCCGGGCGCTTTGCCCACCACCTCCACCAATAGCATCACGGGAACGTGGAGCCCGACCACGATTTCAACCGCAACAGCCGGAACCACCACTTACACCTTCACGCCCACCGGCGGACAATGCGCCTCCACGACCACGATGAGCGTTTTGGTGAATGCGAGCGCCACACCGACTTTCATCGCCTTGGGACCCTATTGCGCGGGACAAACGCCGGGCGTCTTGCCGCTCACTTCCACGAATTCGATAAACGGAACATGGAGCCCGAGCACCGTTTCGACCGCCACGGCAGGCACCACCGTTTATACATTTACCCCTGCCGGCGGACAATGCGCCACAGCGACCACCATGAGCGTCACCGTGAACCCTTCCACCACGCCTACCTTTACGGGATTAGGACCTTATTGCGTCAATAGCGTCCCTGCCGCTTTGCCCACGACCTCGAACAATGGCGTGGCAGGCACGTGGAATCCCGCAGCGATTTCAACCGCCACCGCGGGAACCGTCACCTACACCTTCAGCCCCACGGGCAGCCCTTGTGCCAACACCGCGACCATGGCTGTCGTCGTAAATTCAAGCATCACGCCCACCTTCACCGCCTTGGGACCATATTGCACGGGCGCGACGCCTGCCGCTTTGCCCGCAACATCTAACAATGGCATCGCGGGAACATGGAACCCTGCCACGATTTCAACTGCCACGGCAGGCAACACCATCTACACATTCACGCCTACGGGCAGCACCTGCGCCACCACCGCCACAATGACCGTCACCGTCAATGCAAGCATCGCGCCGACCTTCACGGCTTTAGGACCTTACTGTGTGGGAACCGCGCCCGCCGCCTTGCCCCTGACGTCCACCAATGGCGTGGTCGGAACATGGAATCCAACAACAATTTCGACCGCCACAGCGGGAACTGCCACCTACACCTTCACCCCTACAGGAAGTACATGCGCCACCACCGCCACGATGACTGTCACAGTAAGCGCCACCATCACCCCAACCTTCACCGCCTTGGGAACTTATTGCGTGGGAGCCACTCCTGCCACCTTGCCCAACACATCAAACAATGGCGTCACAGGCACATGGAATCCCACAACTATTTCGACCGCCACAGCAGGCACAGCCGTTTACACCTTCACGCCAACGGGCAGCAACTGTGCCACCACTGCCACCATGAGCGTCACCGTAAGCACACAAATTACCCCCAACTTTGCCGCGATTCCTGCCTTTTGTGGCGGAACGGTAGCCCCAACCTTGGGCACTACCTCCCCAAATGGCATCGTAGGCACTTGGAATCCCGCCATTATCAGCAATACCGCAAGCGGAACCTACCTCTTCACACCCAATGCAGGGCAATGCGCCTCGACGCAGACCTTAACTGTAACCGTGAACCCGCAAACGCTCTCCGACTTCGCCGCAATACCTCCATTTTGTGATGGAACAGTAGCACCGCTTTTATCAACCACCGCGCCCAATGGCGTAACGGGCACTTGGAATCCATCAACAATAAACAATACCACAAGTGGAACCTATACCTTCACACCAACTTCAGGTGCATGCCCCACCAACCAAGTTTTGACCGTCACCGTAATAGCTCCAACCTTGCCCAACTTCGCGCCTATTCCTTCCATATGCTTTGGGGGTGTCGCACCTATATTATCAAACACATCTCCGAATGGAATCGTAGGCACATGGAACCCTGCAACCATCAATAATACCACGAATGCCGTATATATTTTCACGCCCAATGTCGGACAATGCGCCACGAGCATAACTCTTTCATCGGTCATTAACCCCATGCCAACCGTAACCGCCACCGCCTCGCCCGATTCCATTTGTTATGGCGCGAGTTCTTTACTAACGGCTGCCGGAGCTAGCACTTACACATGGATGCCCGGAGCTTTGTCAGGCGTATCCGTAAATGTGAGCCCCACGAGCAGCACCATCTACACCGTGATGGGAACTTCCGTAGGGGGATGTGTCGCCGTGTCCACCGTATTGGTAACATTGATGTCGGGAGCTACCTTGCATTTCACCGCCACCCCCTCTGAGGGCTGCACACCGCTGACCGTGCAATTTCATTACATCTATGATGGCACAATAGACACCACAACGCTCCATTGGGATTTCGGCGATCCCTCCACCACGGCAGATGTCTCCAACTTGCTCAATCCAAGCTATACCTACATGAATTCGGGCGATTTTATTGTTACCCTAACGGGGATGTCCACCTCAGGATGCAACGCCGTGGGGCAAACTGTCATCCACGTGTCGCCCCCCCCCGTCGCTGATTTCTATGCCGACCCTTCAATTACTAGCATGAACCAACCTTTGATTCATTTCTATGATGAATCTGCCAATGCGAACCAATGGCAATGGTGGTTCGGCGAAGTCAACAGTAATAACTCCTTCGAGGAATTCCCGGAGCACACCTATCTAGCTCCCGGCAACTACCCTGTGACGCTTATCGTCTATAACGGAACATGTACGGACACCATCACCAAATATATCATCATCAGCGAAGGCTTTGCATATTACATTCCCTCTGCTTTCTCCCCCACCGCCGACGCTTTAAATGATGTTTTCAACGGAAAAGGCATAGGTTTCAAAACCGACGCCTTCGAAATGTCCATCTACGACCGATGGGGCGAGAGAATTTTCTCCACCAACGACTCTGAAAAGGGATGGGATGGCAAAGTACAAGGCAAAACCAAGATATGTATGGGCGGTATTTATGTCTATAAGTTCAAAGTTATCGAACTAAATGGCGTTGAACACAAATATGTTGGCACCGTGTTGCTGCTAAGATAATACTTTGATAAGTATCTCAAGATACTAGTCGAATGTTATAACTTTTCGTCGAGTTCTACTGCCTTTTTGTGTATGCCCACAGCCTGTTTGTTGTGGTAAAAAATTGTTCAATTATCTGCTTGTTCCATTATTTTGGAATACTATCTGTATTTTGAAAAAAAAATGTTGTTAACTACCAAGTTATTTTGTAATTTTGGCGTTTATATATACAATCAATATTAAACGGTATTATATCATTCAATTTATAGTGACAATTATGAACACATTTACGCCCATGCACAGAAAAATAGCTTGTTCTCAAAAGCATCCTTTGCAAAGCAAAACTCTTTCAAAATCAAATAAGAGTACGCAAAAAATGAATATACTTTTGAAAGCATCTTTTATAATATGTTTTCTTACGGTTTTTCTTATTCCAAGAGCATTTTCTCAAATCGCCCCTGCCATTTCTTTTAATGAAAATCCGGTCAATCATAATATGCACATCACTTCTGATGGTGCATTCTTCTACACCATTAACGGAGGGAATGCGGGCACCGGACAAGTCAACAAATTTACCTTAGCAGGCGTATTAGTTCAAACCTATCCGATACAAATTGATGGTAGAGGGATGTCGTGGAATCCTGTTGATGGCTTGTTATATGTCTCAACATATATGGGAGATATTGTAAAGATAACGAATCTCGCCGCGGGCACATTCGTAACGGTTTTTACAGGCATTATGCAGAATGGGCAAGCTTCTTTTGGCATGTCAACCGACGGTAGCAAATTTTATGACTTCTATGCAGGCACTTTAAAGATTCATAATATGACTACAGGAGTTGTTATCACTACTCTTACAGGATTGCAATATGGTATAGGTTCCCCTCAAAGCGGCGATGGCGCTGTGGCGGTGGATGCTAGTAATTTAATTTACACTTGGAATGCAAATACCAAAACCGTTTATGTGTATAATCAATTAGGAGTCCTAACCACTACCATGTTATTGCAATCGGGGAACTACGGATTCTCCTTATCGTATGCCAATTGTTATCTTTTCGTATCAAATGATGGAAACTACAGCACCGGCACGTGGTTTGGTTACAATATTTCTTGCTGTCCAACTGCAACTATTAACTATGCAGGCTCGCCTTATTGCATTTCATTAAATACGGCACAAGCCGCTACCTTGACAGGCTCGGGAGCTTTCACAGGAGGCACCTATTCTGCTACCCCGGCGGGTTTATCCCTGAATACAGCGACAGGAGCGGTTACGCCGAACCTGAGCACAGCAGGAACTTATGTCGTTACTTATACCATACCTGCCAACGGCAGTTGTCCTGTTTTCACATCCACGGATACGGTAGTCGTGAATCCTCCACCCACTGTCTCTGTTCCTTCCAATGTTGTTGCTTGTAATAATGCAAGTGTAGCAGCCACAACCTTTGTCAGCACACCTACAGGCGGAACTTTTGCTTGGACAAATTCAAATCCTGCAATAGGTTTGGCAGCAAGCGGCATAGGAAATATCCTAAGCTTTACAGCAACAAATACAGGCAATTTACCAATAAATGCAACTATCACCGTAACGCCAACAATCAATGGATGTGTTGGTACGCCATCAAGCTATATGATAACAGTTAACCCGACCCCTGTATTAACCGCCACCGCCACTCCGGCAACCATTTGTTCAGGAGCTTCCCTTTCATTAGATGTAACAAGCACCGTAACCGGAACAACCTATATGTGGGTACCGGGAAATTTAACTACAAATCCGGCTACTGTTTCGCCAACAACAACTACAACCTATACTGTAGCAGGATCAGCAACAAGCTGCACGGCATCCGCCACCGTTTTAGTCACCGTAAATCCTCAAATATCTGTTACTGCCACAGCAGCTCCCACCACTATATGCGGAGGACAAAACGCAACACTGACGGCTACAGGTGCTGCCACTTATATGTGGATTCCCGGTAATCTTCCCGGAGCATCCGTCACAGTTGCACCCATTGCAACAACCACCTACACCGTTGGAGGCTCTTCTTTGGGATGCACGGCATCAGCCACAGTAACCATCACGGTTTCGAATACGGTTACACCGACTTTCAATCCTTTGCCTGCTTTTTGCATTGGTTCGGCAGCTCCGCTTTTGCCAACAACTTCAACCAATGGTATAACGGGTACTTGGAATCCATCAATTGTGAATAATACAACAAGCGCCACATACACTTTCACGCCTACTGTAGGACAATGTGCTAGCACTACTACAGTAACTTCAACTATCAACCCTAAGCCAACAGTTACAGCCACTGCTTCGCCGACTTCCGTTTGTAGTGGACAGACCTCCGCATTGACCGGCGCAGGAGCAAGTACTTATAATTGGATGCCCGCTAATATAAGCGGCTCTCCAGTAAATGTTATACCATCCGCCACCACCATTTATACTGTAGTAGGCACCTCAACGGACGGTTGTACAGGCACATCAACCGTTCAAGTTAATTTAATAACTGAAGCCATGGTGACTTTTACAACTTTGCCTCATGAAGGTTGTTCTCCCTTGAATGTTCAATTCAAATATAGTAACGATGGTACTTTAGATACTACTTCTTTACATTGGGATTTTGGAGTTCCAACAACCAATACAGATACATCTAACCTACTTTCGCCATCTTATACCTATATGAGTTCAGGGTTTTTCCATATTACTTTGACAGCTTGGGCTAATTCGGGGTGCATGGCTATAGGTCATGATTCCATAAAAGTGATTCCACCTCCTGTGGCTAACTTTACACCCAACCCTGAATATACGGATATGAATTTCCCAACGATACATTTTTATAATGAATCGGTGAATGCCTATGGTTGGCTTTGGTTGTTTGGCGATCAAAATAGCAATTACGCTATTGAGGAATTTCCTGACCATACTTACTTGGAACCCGGAACCTATCCTGTTACACAAATTGCCTATAATAGCTTATGTAGCGATACAATCACCAAATATGTTCACTTGAATGAAGCTTTCTCTTATTATATACCCAATGCGTTTTCTCCTACAGCCGATGGCATGAATGACGTGTTTAACGGACATGGCATTGGTTACAAAACAGATGATTTTGATTTATATATCTTCGACCGTTGGGGCGAAAAGATTTTCTTTACGAACAACCCTGAACAAGGATGGGATGGAAAAGTGAATGGAAAGGGGAAAGTTTGTTCAGGTGGCATCTACGTTTATAAGATTCGTGTCGTGGATTTAGGTAATATTGAGCATCGGTATGTTGGTTCTGTAATGCTATTGCGCTAAGAAGTTTACTGACTTAATTATTTTCCATTAGTGTTTAGGCATTACTTTTGAAAAATAAAATGTAGCTGTCTAACCCATAGTTTCAATATTAGCTGCAACTGATTTTAGATTTTCACACCCGACCGCGTCACATTGGTGGGAGTTTGGTTTTATCCTTTGTTCTTAAACAGATTATATCATAAAGGTGCGATCTTCGTTTTAGATCAATTTGCTCTTTATTCTTAAATTATTTGCTCCAATGTTATCAATATTAAAAAAAATCGCATTAGCAACCAAGTTATTTTCGTTTTTATACGTTTATATTGTTAAGGGTTAATAACTGTTTCCTCATATAGTTTTTTAAAAGGTATGTTACAAGATTGTCTTTGGGCAATTATTAAAGATATTAAATCTAATTTTTAAGATTTTTTAGCAAGAATTATAGGATTATTATGGAAAAAATGTACGCTTTATTCAATAAAAGAAATGTTCAAAGCCTCGAAGGCATACTATCTAAATTACATTTGTTTTTTACAGGTATGCTGCTGTTTATATTGGGAAACACTTCCATGCAAGGACAAACAGTTTCGTTCACCACTGCGGGTAATGCCACATGGTTATGTCCGGCGGGTATAACAAGCATCACAGTTGAATGTTGGGGAGGTGGCGGTGGTGGCGGTGGAGCGGCTCCCAACACCGCAGGGAGTGGGGGTGCCGGAGGTTCTTATGCTAGATTTGTCATGACTGTCACGCCCGGTACAACCTATAATTTAAGGGTTGGAGGAACAGGCAATGCTGGAACCAATACGGGAGGAACGGGTGGAACAGGAGGCAGTTCATATTTTGGCAATACTGTGGCAGGCGCACCCGCTGGAGCAACAACTCTTGCAGTAGGTGGTGTGGGAGGCAATGGCAGTACGGTTGGTAGTGGAACCGCCCTTGGTTCTACAACGGGGAATATCGGTAATGCATTATATTTTTATGCAGGAGGCAACGGAGCAGCCAATGTAGGTACAGGGTCGAGTGGAGGAGGTGGTGGTGGTGCAGGGAATGCAGCTTTAGGTGCTAATGCCGCAGGTATTACTGCCGGAGTAGGAGGTTTAGTAGGAGGAGGGATTGGTGGCGCAGGAAGAACAACAAATGGCAATGGAAATGCCGGCACGGCTCCCGGTGGTGGAGGTGGTGGTGGAAATGCAGGGGCTAATGGGCGCACTGGGGGTGCAGGAGCTCGAGGGCAAGTAATAATAACATACATCCCTTGTTCGGCACCTACAAGTATCGTGACAAGTGTTACCCCTACATCAAGTTGCACGGTTCCTCAATCGGTAACATTTGATGCGACTTCGTTCACCGGTGGAAACTTGAATGGTGGCACATGGGAATATCAATGGCAAAACGGAGCCACAATATTGCAAGCTTGGAGCGCAATCACTTCATATACGGCATCCTTATCAACAACTGCAACCTACACAGTTTACATGCGGAGTAGTGCTTGTACTTCCACTATCAGCACAGGTGCTAATGCAATCTATACCTTATTGACCCTTCCCCCGCAACCTAGTGTTATAACCGGATCAACAACACCATGCATGAGTTCGAACCAAACCTATTCTGTTACTAACACTGCAGGAATTACCTATAATTGGACTTTCCCTGTTGGATGGAATATTGTTTCCGGACAAGGAACAAACTCTGTTACTGTAAACATATCCAATGGTGCAAGTTCGGGTAACGTCACTGTTACGCCTTCAAATGCATGTGGCAATGGTGCTTCACAAACATTAGCAAGTGCACCGGTCGCTGCTCCTATGGTAAATATTACACCTTCTCCTGCTTCAATTTGTATAGGTACAGGCACTCCCCTAACCGCTTCGGGAGCCACTACCTACACCTGGTCACCTGCATTAGGTTTGTCGGGAACTTCGGGAGCAAGTGTTACAGCAAACCCTGCTATTACATCCACCTACACAATTTCCGGGACCTCTGGTGGATGTGCAGGAACCAACACGGTTACAGTTACTGTTAATCCCTACCCAACAGTTACTTCTAGTGCATCACCAACATCTATGTGTGCAGGAGCCTCGTCCTCGCTTACAGCAATCGGAGCTACAACGTATGTATGGAGCAGTGGATTGGGAACCACCGCTACTGTTAGCGCTTCACCTACTGCAACATCTACTTATACGGTTGTTGGATCAACTGCCAATTGCACCGCTTCTTCAACCGTTTCCGTAACAGTGATACCTTTGGTGACTCCCAACTTTGCTGCTATTCCTGCTTTTTGCTCCGGGTCAGCAGCACCGCTTTTAGGACTAATATCACCCAATGGTATAAATGGAACTTGGAATCCTGCTACCATTGATAATACCACAAGCGCAATCTATCTTTTTACACCCAATGCGGGAGTATGCGCCACCACGCAATCGTTAAATATAACAGTGACGCCTCAGACTGTTCCAAGTTTTACTCCAATAACGCCATTTTGCATCGGTTCACCTTCACCGCAGTTGTTAACTACATCGCTCAATGGCATAAATGGCACTTGGAATCCAAGTATCGTAAACAATGCAGCAAGTGCAGCTTATACCTTCACACCCACTGCCGGGCAATGTGCTACCACCACAAGCCTAAATTCAACCTTATACCCGAAACCAATAATTTCGGCAGTGGCATCGCCTGCTTCCATTTGTAGTGGAAACTTTTCAGCACTGTCTGCAATGGGTGCCAGCACCTATATATGGTTGCCCGGAACTTTGACAGATTCTATTGTAAATGTGTCGCCAACCACTAACACAGTTTATACAGTAGTGGGAACATCATCGGTAGGATGCACGGGTTCAACCACCACGCTAGTTTCTCTATACACAGAAGTCGCCCTGCAATTCACCACCACACCTAACCAAGGTTGTTATCCCCTATTGGTTGACTTTACCTATTTAAATAATCCATTAACAGATACCAATACGCTTCATTGGGATTTTGGCAATCCGACAACAAATAATGATACTTCTAATTTACTTTCTACTTCTTATATCTATACAAGTCAAGGAATTTTTGATGTAACATTGACAGGAACGACCTATGACGGTTGCCCTGCCAATGGACATGACATGGTCAAAGTGTTGCCTCCACCTCAAGCACTTTTTTATGCAGATCCTTCCTATACCGATATGTATCAACCTTTGGTTCATTTCTACGACGAATCTGTCAATACGCATGGATGGATGTGGTACTTTGGAGTTCCCAATAGTAATTATTCTATTGAGCAATTCCCAGAATATACTTATACCGACCCAGGTATTTATGAAGTTTCATTAATCGCCTATAACGAAACATGTACTGACACATTACGAAAGATGATATGCATAAATGAGGCTTTCGCCTATTATATCCCAAATTCATTTGCACCAAGTTCTACCATAGCAAGCAATACTGTTTTCAACGGAAAGGGTATAGGTTTGAGCAGTGACGATTTTGAATTGTTTATCTACGACCGTTCGGGCAAACAATTGTTTTACACTACCGATCCCTACAAAGGATGGAACGGCAAAGTGGAGGGTAAAGACAAATTGTGTGAAGGCGGAGTTTATATCTATAAGTTTATGCTAAAAGAGCTAAACAATATTGTGCATAAATATGTGGGGACGGTGATGCTGTTGCGCTAAGCATTGAACGCGGATGAAGATTTGAAAGCAGATTTTGCAGATGCTGCGCAACGCGGATGAATGGTATTAGCATAGCCTAAAAGGAGAGAAAGAACTTAGTATAACCTCAGCCAAACGGGAGGCTGATAAGAAAATAGTTACCATTTGTATAGAGTGCTATACAAACTGAAAATAAATCATTACAACAGCAGCAGCAGTCATTAAAATTAATGTGGCGAAGCCAAGAATATTTGAGCGTTTACCGTTTGTAAATTCCCCCATAACTTTCTTGTTATTTGCAATATGAAGAATGATTGCAATTAAAACAGGTGCGGTAAGTCCGTAAAGAATGGCGGAATATATCAGTGCTTTGATTGGTGAAATACCAATGTAATTCATCATCAGTCCTAAGATAAGCGAAATAGTAATGATGATATAAAATGCTTTTGCCTCGTGAAATTTTTTGTCAAGACCTTTTTCCCAACCAAATGTTTCGGTGATGATGTAAGAAAGTGAACCGCTCAAAACAGGAATGGCTATAAGACCTGTGCCTATCACACCCACTGCAAAAAGTAAGTAGGCAAAATTTCCAGCCAATGGTTTCAATGCCTGTGCTGCTTGTTCTACGGTGTCAATTTGATGTATGCCGCCATTAAACAACACTGTACCTGTTGTGAGAATAATAAAGAACATTACAAGATTTGAAAACAGCATTCCGAAATCAACATCTTTTTTCATGTCTTGCATTATTTTTTTGTTCACTACTATATGTTTTTTCTTTTGTTTTCTGTCTTCCACTTCCATTGTTGCTTGCCAAAAGAAAAGGTAAGGTGAAATAGTAGTTCCAAGAATGGCAACAAGAATGCCAATAAAGTTTTTATCAAATTTTATTGTTGGAATAACTGTTCCTTTCAAAACCGTTATCCAATCTTGTTTGTAAAGAAACGGAACTATCAGATAAACTAAAAGAGCGGCACAAAGATATTTGAGAATGGAAGCTATTTTTTGATACGGTAAATAAATAATCAACACTATAAGTATCGAGGTGAAAGCAACGCTAAAAAACATGGCATGAATAGAAGGAAACAAAAGATTGCCTACTGCTCCCATTCCTGCAATGTCTGCACCAATGTTCATCACTATTGCAGGAAAACTAAACAGCACCATCAAATATAAAATTGGTTTTGAATAATTTGTTTTAAGTGTTCCTGTCAAACCTTGCGAGGTAACCAAACCAATTCTGGCACACATTTCCTGAATAGCAGCCATCAGAGGAAATGTTATAAGAGCAGTCCACAAAGTTGAAACTCCATATTGAGCACCTGCCTGCGAGTATGTTGCAATGCCTGATGGGTCATCGTCGCTTGAACCTGTTACAAGTCCGGGTCCGAGGAGTTTCCAAAACCGACGAAGTTTGTTTGAGAGTTTTTTCTTGTTGTTCATTTATTTAATTCCGGTTAGCCCAAGCTACATTCTTCACCACAAGGCTTATAAGCGCTCCTATATTATACTTAAATCTAAGCTATCTATAAATAAAAAAGCACTTCTATTTTAATTAGAATATGCTTTTTTAGAATTCAATATTGATAATTGCTTAGCAATATAAATTATTTAACATCGGCATGATGCTTTTGAATCTCTTTCTGAGCTTCACAAGCATGAGTTGTATGACCTTGTGCTTTGATTGTACTCTGATGAGCTTTATCATGGTTACCTGCTTCATGATACTTTACAGCTTCAAGGTGAAAATTTGCTGCTTCTTCTAAATGTGTAGCTGCTCTTTTGTGATTTTTAATAATATTTTCCATTTTTTTATGAATTGAGATTCCGCTTCTGGCGGTACAGTGTGAAATTATTTTCACGCTGCAAAATTAGGTCTAATTCAAGGGGGGGATATTGCATAATTAAAGGAAATAGTTACATCATTCACACATTTATATTATGCAAGTCAATAAATGTTTATATTTAATAAATGGGAGAAATATAGAAGGATGCAAGGATTATAACAGGCAGGGATTAAGCATGATTTTAGGCAAAGCCCAAAAGGATAGAAGAGACGAAAGCAGAAGACGAACGGCTTATATTTCCATGTCTTTAAATTACATTTATTTGAAACGTTCTAATCGCTATTGGGGGCTGATCTTTATCCCAACTTCGAATTTGTTTAAATTCTATGGTCACAACTCCGGTTTTTGTACCTTTAAAAGTAAACCTTTCAGTTCCTTTTGCACCCGGCACTAGATTAGTCGGCACGATATATTGATGCGTAATCTCAACAATATCTGTTGTTTCATTGTCGCGAACCCAAGAATAACCTGAGTTTTCCATACCTACTAAATCAATAGTATAGTCTTCGTTTATTTTTATATTTAAAATTTCTAATTCAGCCATAACTTTTATTTTATTTTTCCATAATAACTTCAAGTGCAAATGTAGCAATATTTTTTGATGGTGAACAAAAAAACGAATAGAGAATTTTTGATTTTAGATTTTAGATTTTTGAATTTAGAGTAAAAAAATTAAGCCTGCCTGCTGCATCACGAAGGCAGAAATGAAAAATGAAACCATAGTCTAATAGGAGGATGCAGGATTACAGCGGGCAGGGATTAAATTTTATATTAGGCATATCTTACAAGGATAAAGTCAAAGGGGGATAAAGGTTATCGCAGCATGACGTGCTAAGTGCAACAAGTATTGTTCCGATTAACTTGTTTGCACAATTTGTAAGATTTTCTGCGCAATTTTTTCCGGTGAGAGTATATAATCTACGTATCCACTTTCTATGGCACTCTCAGGCATGTCAGGCTGTTTTGCTGTGTCGGGTTTTTGAGCTATAGTAGTACCTCCTACTTCTTTTATAGCGCCTAATGCTTCAGCGCCATCACCATCATATCCCGAAACAATTACAGCAATAAGTTTTCCGTTCCAATGTTTAGCTATTGAATGCAAAAAAACAGTAATCACATCGGGCCATCCTCTAGGTTTTGAAATTGGTTTTAAACGAAACTCACCATTCAGAACATGTAAGTCTCTCTTTTCCGGAATAATATACACATGGTTAGGTTGAATGTCAAGTTTTTCGGTAATAAGAATAACAGGCATTTTTGTATAACTTGGAAGAATTTCGTGGAGGAAGGTAGCTACAGTTCTTAAATGATTCACTATAACAACAGCAACGCCCATATCGGCAGGCAAATGCTGTAGTAATCGGGTGTATGCATCCAAACCACCGGCAGAACCACCCACACACACAAGCGGAAAGTCATTTACAGTATTCATTACATTTTTAGCTTTCATTTATAATTACGTTTTAATAAACATTTTCAATCCAATATTTTTTGTCATCGAATCCATCGGCGGCATAGCCTACCTTCAAACGGGCTTATAACGTTGAGCAGCACCTTGTCGCTGCCTTTTTTTTTCTTTCAGGGAGTCGTAAGGTTGTCAATGTGCACCGAGGAATTTATGTCCATTAAAATGCACTAAATGGTCTGGGTTATCTGCTATCCAAACCTCAGTCTCCCAAGCAATGTCTAACATCCATTTTTTAAAATCTGCCCTTGTCAAAAAGGCAGTAACAAAAATTAACTCAACGCTACTGTCTTTCAAAAGTTTTTTAAGTTCTAAAACTCTAATCTCACTCATTGGACCCGAACTGTGGACTGCTTCAATGAGGTAAAGCCAATTATTCTTTTTGCAGTGTGCAATAATGTCGGGTAATTCATCGTGTGAAAGTTCAAAGAAGTTTAATTTATGCAACTCCTCTTTCTCAATATGTAATATCTTATTGGCTGTGTCACCAATATAAAGTACTTCACAATCGCTACCAAACCGAGGAAGAAATTGTTCTATAATGTATTTTTGTAAAACATTATGCTCGCCTAAAGAAAGCTCTAAAGGTTTCCCGTCTGGAAGTGTCACAGGTATCTTTTCAAGATTTCGTTTTCGCAATAAGATTTCAGATAAACTTTCTCTGTTAGCTGTAAACTCTTTTAGCTTCTTTTGCCATTCTTGAGTCTTATATGTTGCAATTAAATCTCTAAAGTTGGGGTGTAATGAATTTCCTCGTGTAGGGTCATTTGTTGCAGCACTTGGATTTTCACCGCTGTTGATAACTAAATCAGCTAAAACTAAAAGTTTCAAATCCCGTCTGCGTATGTCATCATAAGAACCTGGAGAAATTTTCTCCTCGTAATGTTCATTTACAAATTTAATAATGTCTCTTGTTTTTAGGTGTCTTCCGTCCATTGAACTTTTTGCATCTTTCCAATCATCGATAACTCCTGCAACTGCTAAAAAACAAACTGCCATTCTTTCTTTGCTTCTTTCTGTCTTGGTGTCAACAGGAATACCAACAGTTTCTAAAATATCAAGAGCTTCATTTATTAAGATTTGTAATGAATCTGATTTTTTGCTTTTGGGAATATAGTTCTTCATTTTTTAAAAAAGTGTCAATACGTTATTAGGTTGTAAATTGTTCTGCAAGATTATTTCAGGAGTATATAACTCGTCCATTTTATAACATTCTTTTAATGCTAAAGCTAATTGATAGGCTAAAAGAGGAGGAACAGCGTTTCCTATTTGATTAAATCTTTGTGTTTCGTTTCCTGTGAATTCAAACCAATCAGGAAAACTTTGTATGCGTGCAGCCTCACAATGAAACAAACGTCTGCGTCTGCCGTCTGCGAACCTCACTCGCTGCATGTCTCCTGTTGCTCCTGCAAGGTTTCTGCATGTTAATGTACGTGCCGGTTTGTCAGGATATAAATCTCTTGGGTTTATACAGTAAGATGCTTTCTCATATTTGGCAACATAAGTATCCATTGAAGCATTTAGAAATTTACTTCCTTCCGGTGCTGTCAACATTGTATCTCCGATTGCCTCACCAACTGTAACTTTTTTATGATGTGGTTTCGGGAAATTAAATTTCGCTCTGTGTCCAAAAACAAAAAGTCTCTCACGATTTTGAGGAACACCAAAATTAACTGCATTCAAAAGTTTATAGTCTATAATGTATCCTACTTTCTGAAGTTCTTTAATCACCAATTCAAAATACCATTTGTTCGTATAAAGTAAGCCACGAACATTTTCAAACATAAACACCTTTGGTTTTAATTTCTTTACTGCATCAATGAAAATAGGAAAACCGTCTCTTGCATCTTCAATTCCTTTCTGATATCCACCAACACTGAACGGTTGACAGGGTGGCCCGCCTATTATTATTTCTGCTTTTGGATATTCAAATTCAAGGTCGAGTTTAACAGCGTGGCAGTCTCCTGTTAGATTCTTTGAATATGTTGCTGCTGCTGCTGCATCCATTTCAAAACCTATTGTCTTGTACCCCGCTGTTTCAAAGCCTAACGCCAAGCCTCCACAACCTGCAAACAAGTCAAGAATAGTCTCTTTTTCTGTAATGTTTGGCTTTAGTGTTTCGTTTATGTATTTAATGTAGTTCATCAATTTTACTGTTACTTTCTGTTGGAGTTACAAAGGTAAATCAATTTATCGTAAGCTCTATTGTTTTCTAAGGGTTGCAGGTAACGTTTGTATGGCGTGAATTCACGCCATATTCACTATATCTATTACAATAAGCCTCCCTATTTCCAAGTTTGCCACAACAAATATAATAATCTACAAAGATATATATTTTCCATCACATTCTATCAACAAAATTTTTAATCAGAAGAAAAAAGGAATCTATTATTTTAAAAGTAACGTTCGTGGCGAATCAAATAACGAACATCGGGAAGCAAACTACGAACGTCGTGATGCAAATTACGGACATCGCGATGCAAATTACGAACGTCGCGATGCAAATTACGAACGTCGCGATGCAAACTACGAACGTCGCGATGCAAGTTACGAACGTCGCGATGCAAATTACCTTCATCGCGAAGCAAATTACGAACGTCGCGAATCAAATTACGTTCGTCGCGAATCAAATTACGTGCGTCGCGTAGTAAATTAGGTTATAATAAAAGTAACAGAAATTAGCAAGTTACTAAATACCAAGACTTAAAGCAATGCTATGGTCGCAATTTTCGATCCCATAAAATAAAAGAAAAGATGTATGCTTTTTAGGCAGGTGCTACTTCCGAAACCCAAGGACCCCAATCGCCCTTGCGTCCTTTAGATAGCACCATACGAGCGCGATAATAGTAGCGTTTGTCAGGTATTTTTCCTTCCACTTCCAACACACCGCCTCTTGTGGAACCACAATATGCGAATGTTGCTCCGTTATCTAAACTTTCTTGCCATTCATGTTGACCTCTTCCTTCAGCGTAAACAACAAAGGAGCCTGTTTCATTCCCTTTAACCACTTTTGCTTTCCGAGGTCCATGAGCACTTTCAGTTTTGGTTTCAAAACCTGCTCCCGTAGCAATAACGATAGCATTTGGTCTGTCATCATCCATTTTAGCTTGCACCATACTCATAATACTAATCAAATCTTGGTGCACCAATTCGCCTGCCACATCGGCAGCTTCAGCAGTTCCATCAGCATGAGTGGCAGCTAAGGTGAGGGCAGCATCATAATCGTCAGTGTCGGCAACTAAAGTGGCTAACGATTTAATTATAGTAGGATAGGGCGGAACAAATTTTGGGTTGCCTGTCAGTTGTTGTATAATATGACGTGCTTTTTTGAGACGTTTTTCAACCGAAATATTCCATTTCAGTACCGCAATTATCCTTTTTATGATAGTTGCTACGGGCATACTTTTTGAAAACCCTGTTTTTCCATGAATTGTAATCTTTGCCATAGTTTTATGTTTTTTTAATTTTTAGTTTTAGCGATAATTCACTGAGAATTATTTTTATACAAATGTAGTTCACAAAA